>NZ_JBEOUW010000005.1:34884-79188 GCF_040303045.1 Kitasatospora sp. NPDC096140 | reverse complement strand
GGGTTTTTTTTTTTTTTTTGTGTTGTGGGGGGGGGGGGGGTGGTGGGGGGGGGTGGGGGGGGGGGGGGGGGCCCCGTCAGTGACCGCCCGCGTCCACCACCTCGACGTCGGCGACCTCACGCTCGATCGCCTCGGCCGGCAGGGCCACCCGGATCGCCCAGAAGTAGATGCCCAGGGCGAAGACCGCGACCATGCCCATGTCGTACCACATCGGGATCCGGCCGGTGCCGTCGCCGAAGCCGCCCTGCCAGGAGATCAGGCCGAGGCCCAGCAGGTAGACCGGCAGCCACTGGGCGGACTTCCAGCTCAGGCGCGGCGCGTTCGGCAGGCCCTTCTTGATCGCGTAGGCCGCGTAGCCGCCGAGCAGGAGGTAGCCGAGCACGATGGCCATGCCCAGGCGGGACAGGGTGTGCCAGCCGGACCAGTAGATGATCAGGCTGGAGACCACGAACGCGGCCGGGGAGATGACCGCGCCGAAGGGCAGCCGGTAGGAGCGCTCGTGGTTCGGCAGCCGGCGACGCAGGGCACCGAAGGCGAGCGGGGCGCCGGCGTACATCAGCACGCTGGCGGAGGTGATGAAGCCGACCAGCTCCTGCCAGCTCGGGAAGGGCAGGAAGCAGATCACACCGGTGATGAACGACATGACCAGGCCGAACCACGGCACGCCGTTCTTGTCCAGCTTCTCGAACTTCTGCGGCGCGTAGCCGTTCTTGCTCAGGCCGTAGGAGATGCGGGAGGTGGAGGTGGTGTAGATCAGGCCGGTGCCGCCGGGGGAGACGATGGCGTCGAAGTACAGCACCCAGGAGAGCCAGCCGAGGCCGACCAGGGTGGCGAGGCCGGCGAACGGACCCTCGATGCCCGGGAAGTCGAGCTTGTCCCAGCCGTTGACGAAGGAGCTGACCGGCAGCGAGCCGATGAAGGCGACCTGCAGCAGGACGTAGATCAGGGTGCCGATGGCGACCGAGCCCAGGACGGCGCGGGGGATGTCGCGCTTGGGGTTGCGGCTCTCACCGGAGATCTGGATGGCCTGCTCGAAGCCGAGCAGCGCGAAGATGATGCCGCTGGAGCTGATCGCGGCGAGCACGCCCTTGGCACCGAACGGCGCGAAGCCGTGCGAGGTGAAGTTCGAGGAGTGGAAGTTGGTGATCGACAGCGCCAGGATCGTGAGCAGCGGGACGCCGATCTTGAGCCAGGTCGCGATCGAGTTGGTGGCCGCCAGGACTCGCACACCGAGGAAGTTGACCGCGACGAAGACGCCCATCAGCAGCACCGCGACGATGAAGCCGCTGGTGGTGAGGGTGCCGTTGGCGTTGAGGAAGCTCTTGGCGAACTGCCAGTGGCCCGCGTAGCCGATCATCGCCTCGACCTCGATCGGGGCGACGGTCGCGGCCTGGAGCCAGGAGAACCAGCCGAAGGACATGCCGGCCAGGCCACCGAAGGCGTAGTGCGGGTAGCGCGCGGTGCCACCGGCGACCGGGAACATTCCGCCGAGCTCGGCGTGCACGAAGGCGAGCAGCACGATCGCGACTGCGCCGATGCCCCAGGAGAGGAGGGCCGCAGGCCCGGCGGCGACGACGGCGTTCTTGGCGCCGAACAGCCAGCCGGAGCCGATGATCGAGCCGACCGAGGCCCACATGAGGCCGATGAGGCCCACGTGGCGCTTGAGCGACCGGGTGGTGGTGCCGGATTCGGCGCCGGTGCTCTGTCCGGGCGGCGAGATCTGGTTGAGGGAAGCCATGGGCGATCTCTCTGTGTGTGGGGGCTCCGCATGGGCGGAGCGCGGAGAGTTGCCACACAGTAGGGCTATTCATAGACCTCTGCACAGATTTCATTACTGAATGTTTACTTTCTTTGCCGGATATCCGTGCTGGTAGGAGGCATTCTGTTCAGTTGTCTGTTACGTTACCTGTGGGTAAGTCCGGGATTTGAGCCGCGATTGAGGTTTGAGCCGCGATCCTGCAACATTGACGCCTCGGGCGATTCATGGAATTGAAGATCTCCGCATAGTGATGCGCCGGAAGTTGTTGATCTTCGCCAAATCCGGTGCCCCGCAAGGGTGTTGACGAGCCGTCGGTTCGACGGGCTCTCCCTTGCTCCCGCCGTCGGCCACCCGGGCGGGCGTCCAGTGGTCGCCCGGGGTGCGCGGCCGTGCTGGGGTGGTCCGCATGAACAGCTCACGCCTGGCCCGGGTGGCCGCCGCGACCGCCTCCGTCCTCCTGCTCACCGCCACCGGCGCCGGTGCCGCGGCCGCCGCCGCCACTTCCCGGGCGGTGGCGACCGGGCTCCGGGACGTCACCTCCGAGCAGTGCCGGGGCTCGGGCGGGCACGTCGAGGGCAGTGGTTACTGCGTCGACGCGTTCGGTGACGACGCCTGGGGCCAGCCCGTCGACGGCCAGGCGATCAACCCGGACCCCCGCCCCGGCGAGGAGTGAGCCACCTCACGTCCCTCACGGGACCGGCCGCAGGGTGACCGGGGCCGGGGTGAGGGTGCGCAGGACCAGGTCGATGTGGACCCTGGCGGCGCCCGCGCGGTACAGGGCCGCGGAGATCGTCCGTAACTCCTCCGGACCGGTGCAGACGAGCCGGAGCTCCAGGTCGGCCTCGCCGGCCAGGGCGAGGCCGCTCCGGACGGCCGGGAACTCGGCCGCGATCCGGTCGAAGTCGAGCGCGACCGGGCCGTGACTGATCCGGGCGATCGCGTGCAGCGGCCGGCTCGGCCGCAGGTGGGCCTCGTCGTCCGGCCCGTCCGGCCCGTCCGGCCCGGCCGGGACGAGCCGGAGCGGGGCCGTCACCGGTGCTGGAGCAGTGCGGTCGGGGCCGGGGCGGCCGGCGTGGCGGGGGCGGTGACGGGCGGGGCGACCAGCCTCGGGTCCAGCACCAGGACGTCCACGCCGAGCGGGGCCGTGAGGGCGCGCAGGGCGGGCTCGCCGAGCTCGGTGTGGGCCTGGTCCGGCCCGAGGAGTGCGGCGAGGGCCTCGGGGCTGGAGAATCCGACCGCGCAGCGGCGGCCGTCGCGCAGGCGGAAGAGGCGGAGTGCGGTGGTGCTGCCGGGGCCGGAGGTGGTGACCGGTACGTGCCAGACGACGCGGGCCATGCGAACGCTCCCGAAGGGGGTGGTGGTGCCTGCCGGAACTGCTTCCTCGACGCTAGGGCGGCCGGCCCCGGGCGGCCCCGGTCCTGACGCAGCGTTGACCGAATGGGGTGGTGCGTTGACGCACTCCTGACGTTCGACTCACCCGGGTGGACCACACCGGTGGTCGGGGCCGCTCCGTTTGCCTCGCGTCCCGGCTCGGACCACCGTGGATCGTGTCGCTCGTCACAGCCGTCGGACGCCCCTGGGGAGACCGGCGCGCACTCCGGGGCGGGGGGAGGTGGAGCGAGGGGCCCGTGACGAGATATCTTGACGTCAAGACGTTGGAGACGTGAAGCGGAGTACCGATGACTGACTCGACCATCATCTATACGCACACCGACGAGGCTCCGGCCCTGGCGACCTACTCGTTCCTGCCGGTGGTCCAGGCGTACGCCTCGACCGCGGGTGTGCGGGTGGAGACCCGCGACATCTCCCTGGCCGGGCGGATCATCGCGAGCTTCCCGGAGCGTCTGACCGAGGCCCAGCGGATCGGCGACGCCCTCGCCGAGCTGGGCGAGCTGGCCAAGACCCCCGGTGCCAACATCATCAAGCTGCCGAACATCTCGGCCTCCGTGCCGCAGCTGAAGGCCGCCGTCGCCGAGCTGCAGGCCCAGGGCTATGCCCTGCCGGACTACCCGGACGACCCGCAGACCGACGAGGACAAGGACGTCCGCGCCCGTTACGACAAGGTCAAGGGCAGCGCCGTCAACCCGGTCCTGCGCGAGGGCAACTCGGACCGCCGCGCCCCGCAGTCGGTCAAGAACTACGCCAAGACCCACCCGCACCGCATGGGTGCCTGGACCGCCGAGTCCAAGACCAACGTCGCCACCATGGGCGAGAACGACTTCCGCTCCACCGAGAAGTCCGCCGTGGTCGCGGCCGACGGTGCCCTGCGCATCGAGCTGGTCGCCGAGGACGGCACCACCACCGTGCTGCGCGAGAAGGTGCCGGTGCTGGCCGGCGAGGTCGTCGACGCCTCCGTGATGCGCGCCGCCGCCCTGAACACCTTCCTGGCCGCCCAGGTCGCCCGCGCCAAGGCCGAGGGCGTGCTGTTCTCGGTGCACCTCAAGGCCACCATGATGAAGGTCTCCGACCCGATCGTCTTCGGCCACGTCGTGCGCGCCTTCTTCCCGAAGACCTTCGCCGCCCACGGCGCCACGCTGGCCGCCGCCGGTCTGAACCCGAACAACGGCCTCGGCGGCATCCTCGCCGGCCTGGACGCCCTGGCGAACGGCGCCGAGATCAAGGCCTCCTTCGAGGCCGAGCTGGCCGAGGGCCCGGCCCTGGCCATGGTCGACTCCGACAAGGGCATCACCAACCTGCACGTGCCGAGCGACGTCATCGTCGACGCCTCGATGCCGGCCATGATCCGCACCTCCGGCCACATGTGGGGCCCGGACGGCCAGGAGGCCGACACCCTCGCCGTGCTGCCCGACAGCAGCTACTCCGGCGTGTACCAGGCCGTCATCGACGACTGCCGCGCCAACGGCGCCCTCGACCCGGCCACCATCGGCTCGGTGCCGAACGTCGGCCTGATGGCGCAGAAGGCCGAGGAGTACGGCTCCCACGACAAGACCTTCGAGATCGAGGCCGCCGGCACCGTCCGCCTGGTCGACGCCGAGGGCAACGTGGTGCTGGAGCAGGCCGTCCAGCCGGGCGACATCTTCCGCGCCTGCCAGACCAAGGACCTGCCGATCCAGGACTGGGTCAAGCTGGCCGTCACCCGCGCCCGCGCCACCGGCGACCCGGCCGTGTTCTGGCTGGACGAGACCCGCGCCCACGACGCGGTGCTGATCGAGAAGATCAAGACCTACCTGCCGGAGCACGACACCGCCGGCCTGCAGATCGAGATCAAGTCCCCGGTCGAGGCCACCAAGTTCTCGCTGGAGCGCATCCGCCGCGGCGAGAACACCATCTCGGTGACCGGCAACGTGCTGCGTGACTACCTGACCGACCTGTTCCCGATCCTGGAGCTGGGCACCAGCGCCAAGATGCTGTCGGTCGTCCCGCTGATGGCGGGCGGCGGCCTGTTCGAGACCGGCGCCGGCGGCTCCGCCCCGAAGCACGTCCAGCAGCTGGTCAAGGAGAACTACCTGCGCTGGGACAGCCTGGGCGAGTTCTTCGCGCTGGCCGCCAGCTTCGAGCACCTGGCCAGCAGCACCGGCAACGCCCGCGCCCAGGTGCTGGCCGACACCCTGGACCGCGCCACCGGCACCTTCCTCAACGAGGACAAGTCGCCGAGCCGCCGCCTCGGTGGCATCGACAACCGCGGCAGCCACTTCTACCTGGCCACCTACTGGGCCCAGGAGCTGGCCAAGCAGACCGCCGACGCCGAGCTGGCCGAGGCCTTCGCGGGCCTGGCCAAGACGCTCACCGAGCAGGAGCAGGCCATCGTGGAGGAGCTGATCGCCGTGCAGGGTTCGGCGGTCGACCTCGGCGGCTACTACCAGCCGGACCCGGCCAAGGCCGCGGCCGTGATGCGCCCCTCGAAGACCTTCAACGAGGCGCTCGCCAACCTCGGCTGAACCAGGCCGGGCCGAACCGGGCGCGAGCCCGGACCGGGCCCAGCCGAGCCGAACCACCGGGAGGCCCCCGGGTCCGTGACAGCGGACCCGGGGGCCTCCCCGCTTCTCCGGGCCGCGGGCGGGCTCCCCGGTCGGCTCTCGGCCCGGTCCGGAGGCCCGTGGGGGGGTGGGGCTCAGATCCGGCCGAACACGGCCAGTGCGGTACCGACGGCCTCCCGGAGGAGCAGGTACGGGCCGTGCGCCAGCGGGCCGTCCGCCCCGAGCACCTCCGCGGGGGCGCCGGCCCGGCGGGCGGCGAGCGCGGAGCGGACGGTGTGGAAGCCGCTGGTGACCACGGTGCACCGGTAGCCGGGCCGCTCCGAGGCCATCAGGGCGGCGCTGAAGCGGAGGTTCTCGGTGGTGTTCGCGGCCCGCTCCTCGCGCCGGATCCGCTCGGCCGGGACGCCCCGGTCGATCAGGTAGCGGGCCATTGCGGCGGCCTCGGTGCACTGCTCGTGCGGACCCTTGCCCCCGGTCACCACGACCAGCGGGGCGTACCCCGCGGCCTCCTCGGCGGCGAGCCGGGCCAGCGCGGCGTCCAGCCGGCCCGCCAGCGTGCGGCCGGGCTCGCAGCCGTCCAGCGCGGCGCCCAGGACGACCAGGTAGTCGGAGCCGACCGGCGCGGGCCGGCGGCGCCGGTACAGCAGCGCGAAGCCGAGGAAGCCGAGCAGCCAGAGCAGGGCGTACCCGCAGAGCAGGGCGGCGACGATCAGCAGGACGTGCATACCCGTTCGAACGCGTTCGGCGGAACCACCGTTCCGGCGCCGCCCCCGGTCCTGGCCCGGCACCGGCCCCGGCACCCGTCCCGGGTGCCGCTCCGGAACGGCGGAACCCCCGCTCCGGAGGCGGAACGGGGGTTCTCGGAACCAGGGGGATCCGGAGCGGGGGCGGCGCCGGGCTCAGCCCGCCTCGGCGGCAGGAACGGCGGGTGCGGCAGGTGCTGCGGGAGCGGCGGGTGCGGCCGGGGCGGGCCGGGCGGCGCCCGCCCCGGGGCGCCGGTCGTTCCGGTGCAGTGAGGCCAGGTAGGCGTTGTACGCCTCCAGCTCGGCGTCGCCCGAGCGGTCCTCGGCGCGGTCGCGGCGGCGGGCCTGCCGCTGTTCGGAGCCCATCCACTGGTACACCAGGGCGATCAGCACGATCGCGGTCGGGATCTCGCCGAAGGCCCAGGTGATGCCGCCCGCCAGCTTCTGGTCCTCCAGCAGGTTCGTCCCGGGCGGGGAGCCCTCCACGGTGAACGTGGTGACCAGCGGGTGGGCGGCCATCATCACCGCCACGCCGAAGAAAGCGTGGAACGGCATCCCCATGAACAGCTCGATGATCCGCATCACGTGGCCGGGCCGGTGCGGGCCCGGGTCCACGCCCATGATCGGCCAGAAGAAGGCCAGACCGGTGAACAGGAAGTGCACCATCATGAAGATGTGCCCGAGGCGGTACTGCATCAGGAAGTCGAACGCCGGGGTGAAGTAGACCCCGTACAGGCTCGCGATGAACATCGGGATGGTGAACGCCGGGTGCGAGACGATCCGGACGTACCGGCTGTGCAGCAGCGCCACCAGCAGCTCGCGCGGCCCGCGCGGGCGGCCCTT
Organism: Kitasatospora sp. NPDC096140; assembly: GCF_040303045.1. Classification (NCBI taxonomy): domain Bacteria; kingdom Bacillati; phylum Actinomycetota; class Actinomycetes; order Kitasatosporales; family Streptomycetaceae; genus Kitasatospora; species Kitasatospora sp. NPDC096140. Next base: position 71,905 of record NZ_JBEOUW010000005.1, on the reverse strand, counting down.
GCCGGCCGGGCGCAGGGCGCGCAGCGCCAGTGTGATCGGGGCGCCCAGCAGCAGCAGGATCGGCGTCAGCATGGAGAGCACCATGTGCTGGATCATGTGCGCGCTGAACAGCACCATCCCGTAGTCGTTCAGCCCGCTGCAGGTCACCAGCAGCAGGGTGCCGACGCCGGCCGCCCAGCCGACCATCCGGCCGATGGGCCAGCGGTCGCCGCGCCGGTACAGCCGGACCACGCCCGCCGCGTAGAGCCCCAGGACGACCAGGCCGGCGATCAGGAACACCCAGTCCGGGGACCAGGTCCACACATTCGAGAAGGTGAACGGTCCTAGCTGGGTCATCCCGCCGTGGTGGTGCATTCCTGACATTCCGTCGCCCATCGGCGGGTCCTGCTTTCCGTCCTCGTGGTCCCTGGTGCGGGTCCGGTTCGCCCGTTTTGCTGGCACACACAGCCTAGGTGGGCCTTACCTCGGGCCGTCCGCCGCCCCCTCCGTACGGGTGGTGACCCCCGCCCGGCGGCCGGCTGGCTAGACTGATCGGCCGGTCGGCAGGGAGGGGCCCGGACATGGCGACACAATCACGAACGACGGAACCGCGTACGGCGACGGAACCGTTTAGGGCGACGGAACGGGGCGCCGCCGAGGCGACCACGGTCGCGCTGACCGGGGCGACCGGCTTCATCGGCTCCGGGGTCCTGGCGGCCCTCACGGCGCGCGGCGTACGGGTCCGCGCACTGGCCCGCCGGGTGCCGGAGGCCGCCGACCAGGGCGCCACCTGGGTACCGGGCGACCTCGCCGACGGGGCGGCGCTCGCGAAGCTCTGCGAGGGCGCCGACGTGCTGGTGCACCTGGCCTCCCGGGTCTCCGGCAGCACCGAGGAGTGCGAGGCGGCGAACGTCCGCGGCACGGCCGCCGTGATGGCGGCCGGCACCGGCGCCGGGGTCCGCCGGATCGTCCACCTCTCGACGGCGGCGGTGTACGGCGAGGGCCCGCACGCGGGCATCGCGATGGACGAGGTGACGCCCGCCCCGCTGTCCGAGGCCAGCCGCACCCGGCTGCTCGGCGAGCGCCACGCCCTGGACGCCGGTGCGCACGTGCTGCGCCCGGGGCTGGTCACCGGGACGGGCGACCGCTGGGTGGTGCCCGCCCTGGCCGAGCTGGTCCGCCGGGTGCCGGTCCGCTGGGACGGCGGCGAGGCCCGGCTCTCGGTCGTGGACCGCACCGACCTGGCCCGGCTGATCACCGTGCTCGCCCTGGACGACCACGCCGCCCCGCCCGGCGTCCACCACGCCTCCCACCCCGACCCGGTCCGCGCCGGCGACCTGCTCGCCGGCCTGGCCGCGCTCGGCCTGCTGCCCGCCCTGGACGGCCCGGACGTGCCGGACGTCCCGTGGGACGAGTGCTGCCGGCTGCTGGCCGCCGCGCCCGGCCGGGTCTCCGAGCGCCAGTTCTCCCTGGTCGCCCGCGACCACTGGTACCGCAGCGAGGAGATCTGGCAGCTGGCCGCCTGCCCGCCCGGCCCCGGCCCGCTCGCCCGCCTCCCCGAGGCCGCCGCGTGGTACCGCTCGGCGCTCGCGCCGTGACGCCTCGACGCGGATGACGTGGGCGCTGCGGCGACGCGGCGCTGCGGCGAAGCGTGCTGCGCCGATGCGTTGAAGCGCCCAAGCGCCCAAGCGCCCCAGTGGTGATGCGGTGATGCGGTGACGCCGTCGCCCCGGCGGCGTTTCCCAGGATGAACCCGTGCGCACGGGCGCTCCGTGCAGCCTGTCGGGCAGCCGCCGGACGGACCGGACGGCTGCCCGTCGAGGCGGTCACGCCGCGCCTGGCCGCCGACTCCTGCACCGACATACGAGGTCATCTGATCATGAAGCGCTCCCTCATCACCCTCGCCGCCGCCCTCGTGGCCGCTCCGCTGCTCGCCGCCTGCAGCTCCTCCTCGACCTCCCCGGCGGCGTCCGGCACCTCCGCCCCGCCCGCGCCGACCACCGCCTCGGCCCCGTCGACCATGGCGATGGACATGTCCGCCGACGGCCACCTGAGCCCCGGGACGGCGATGCACGGTGCGATGACCGACGGCGACACCAGGACCGACCTCGGCGCGGCGCACAAGACCGACGGCGTCTTCGGCGACTTCGCGGCGAACCCGGCCGCGGTCACCTACGAGGCCACCAAGGTCCCGGCGGGCGCCAAGGCCACCGTGCAGGTCCTCGCGGCGGGCGGCAGCACACTGGTGAAGATGGAGCTCGCCGGCCTGCTGCCGAACACGGTCTACGGCTCGCACGCGCACGTCAACGCCTGTGGTGCCGACGGCGACGCGGCCGGCGGCCACTTCGAGCACACCCCCGACCCCAAGGGCGCCTCGACGGACCCGCAGTTCGCCAACCCCACCAACGAGATCTGGCTGGACTTCCGGACCGACGAGCAGGGCCACGCCGTGGTCTGGTCGAAGCAGCCCTGGGACTTCTCCGACGGCCGCGCGCCCAAGTCGGTCGTCCTGCACGCGATGAAGACCGAGACGGCCGCGGGCTCGGCGGGCAAGGCCGGCAACCGTCTGGCCTGCGTCAACGCGGCCTTCTGAGCCGCCTCCCGGCCCGCCCCGCTCGGACGCCGGTGCCCGCGCACCGGCGTCCGACCGCCCGTCAGGCGGTCCGCCGCCCGGCCGGGACCAGCGTGTTCTCGCTGTGCCGCCCGGCGGCGAAGTCGTCCACGTTGCGGGCGGTGGCGTCGATGATCTGGCCGACGGCGGTGCGGGTGAAGTAGGCCTGGTGGCTGGTGACCAGCACCTGCGGGAAGGTGACCAGCCGGGCGAGGACGTCGTCGGTGATGCCGTGGATGGAGCGGTCGGTGAAGAAGACGCCGGTCTCCTCCTCGTACACGTCCAGGCCGACGCCCGACAGGCGTCCGGCGCGCAGCGTCTCGACCAGGGCGGCGCTGTCGATCAGGCCGCCGCGGCTGGAGTTGACGAGGATCGCGTCGTCCTTCATCCGGGCCAGCGCGGCCGCGTCGATCAGGTGGTGGGTGGCCGGCAGCAGGGGCACGTGCAGGCTCACCAGGTCGGCGCGGGTGAGGAGTTCGGGAAGTTCGGTGTACCGCATGCCGAGTTCGCGGCAGGCCGGGTTCTCGGCGATGTCCCAGCCGAGCAGTTCGGTGCCGAAGCCGGCGGCGATCCGGGCGAAGCACTCGCCGATCTTGCCGGTGCCGATGACGCCGACGGTCATCCCGTGGACGTCCCGGCCGAGCAGGCCGTCGAGGCGGAAGTCGAACTCGCGGGTTCGGTTGGCGGCGCGGGTGAGGCGGCGGTTGACGGCCAGGGCGAGCGCCCAGGCGTGCTCGGCGACGGAGTTCGGGCTGTAGTGGGACACCCGGGCGACGGTGAGGCCGAGTTCGGCGGCGGCGTCCAGGTCGATGTTGTTGAAGCCGGTGGAGCGCTGGGCGATCAGCTTGGTGCCGCCGTCGGCCAGCGCCGCGAGCGTTTCGGCGTCCAGGACGGCGTTGACGCTGCTGCTGACGACCGGGTAGCCGGCGGCCAGCGGCGCGGTGTCCCGGTTCAGGAACACGTCCAGGCAGCGCAGCCCGTGCCGGCCCGCGAAGGCGGCCTCCAGCAGCGGCCGTTCGTCGGCCTGCACCCCGTACGCGAGGATGTCCATGCGCGGTCCCTCCAGTCGGCTCCCGCCCCGGGGTCTGCGGCCGGGCCGGGTCTGCGGCCACGCTAGCGGGCGGGACGCACGGACGCCCGCCGGGTGCGCGAAGGCCCCCGGAACCCGCCACGGCGGATCCGGGGGCCTTCGCGGGGCCGGTCGGGTCAGATGACCGTCTCGGCCTCCAGGTAGCGCTCCTGCGGGACGGTCTTCAGCTCGGCGACGGCCTCGGCGAGCGGCACCAGGTTGATGTTGGTGCCCTGCAGCGCGGTGATGTGCCCGAACGCGCCCTTGTGGACGGCCTCGACGGCGTGCCAGCCGAAGCGGGTGGCGAGCACCCGGTCGTAGGCGGTCGGGGTGCCGCCGCGCTGGGTGTGGCCGAGGATGACCGGACGGGCCTCCTTGCCGAGGCGGTGCTCCAGCTCGCGGGAGAGCTGGGTGGCGATGCCGGTGAAGCGCTCGTGGCCGTAGATGTCCTTGCTGCCCTCTTCCCAGTGCATGGTGCCGGGCTCGGGCTTGGCGCCCTCGGCGCAGACCACGATGGCGAACTTCTTCTGGCGGTCGAAGCGCTCGCGGACGACGGCGGTGAGCTTCTCGATGTGGAACGCGCGCTCCGGGACGACGATGGCGTGCGCACCGGCCGCCATGCCCGCGTTGAGGGCGATCCACCCGGTGTGCCGGCCCATGACCTCGACGACCATGACCCGCTGGTGGGACTCGGCGGTGGTCTTCAGCCGGTCCAGCGCCTCGGTGGCGACCGAGACGGCGGTGTCGAAGCCGAAGGTCACGTCGGTGGCGGCGATGTCGTTGTCGATCGTCTTCGGCACGCCGACGATCGGCAGGCCCGCGTCGCTCATCAGCTTGGCGGCCTTGAGGGTGCCCTCGCCGCCGATCGGGATGACCGCGTCCAGGCCGAGGTCCGAGCAGTACTTCTTGGCGCGCTCGACGCCGTCCCGCAGGTGGCTGGGCTGGACCCGGGAGGAACCGAGGATGGTGCCGCCCTGGGCCAGGATGCCGCTCACCGAGTCCAGCGTGAGGGGGCGGTGGTGGCCCTCCAGGAATCCGCGCCAGCCGTCCTCGAACCCGATGATCTCGTCGCCGTGGTCGACCACCCCACGGTGCACCACGGAACGGATCACCGCGTTCAGGCCGGGGCAGTCACCGCCGCTGGTCAGCACTCCGATACGCATTAGCTTTGCAACTCCCGAGCAGAACCGAGGTACGGCCGGACTACAGGCTGGGACGACGAGCCGTCACCGCGACGGGGCGCTCCCGCACCGCGCTGGCGGGGAGGTGGCCGTGGGGTGAAGGACCGGGCGATCCGGACAGAACGTCCTGAACCGACCGTGATGTCGAGCATACGGCCCCTGGTCCGGCCGGGCAGGAGCCGACGCGGGAGCGGCGCCGTCGGCGCCCCCGCGCGGAAGTGCAGCCTGCTGCCGAGGAGGGTGTGCAGTAGGCAGCCCCATTGTCGTACGTCCGGGGCCGCCCGCGGGCCGGGTGACCGCATCGCGGGCACCCGGCCGGGGCGTACCGGCGTACTACGCGGGGCGCGTGGCCGCGGCGATGCGCTCGGCGCGCAACGCGTCGTACCAGGTGGTGTCGGCCGGCGGCAGGGCGTTGACGTCCAGCGCCAGCTTGATCAGCATGTCGGCCACGGCGGGGTTGCGGGCCAGCACCGGGCCGTGCAGGTAGGTGCCGAAGACGGTGTCCCGCCAGGCGCCCTCGGAGCCGTCACCGGTGCCGTTGCCCCGGCCGACGGAGACGGTGGCGAAGGGCTGGACGCCCTGGCCGAGGTGGGTGACGCCCTGGTGGTTCTCGAAGCCGGTCAGCTGCGGCAGGCCGAGGCGGGGGTCGACGTCGGCGAGCACGTCGCCGACGCAGCGGGCGCCCTCGCCGCGCTGGGTCCAGACGTCGAGCAGGCCCAGACCCGGCTCCCGCTCGCCGAGGTCGTTGATGAACTCGTGGCCCATGATCTGGAAACCGGCGCAGACGCCGAAGATGATCGCGCCGTTCTCGGCGGCCCGCACCAGGCCGCTGTCGGCACGCAGCCGCTCGGCGGCCAGGCGCTGCGGGCGGTCCTCGCCGCCGCCGATCAGGTAGATGTCCCCGCTGGTGGGGATCGCCTGGTCGGAGCGGACGTCGATCCGGGTCACGTTGAGGTGGCGCTGGCGGGCCCGGCGCTCCACGACCAGGGCGTTGCCGCGGTCGCCGTAGGTGCTGAGCAGGTCCGGGTAGACCCAGACCACGCGCAGGCTGCTCTCACTCATCCTCGAAGGCCTTCCGTCACGTAAAGACTGGTGTGCGGGCGCGGCATCAGCCGGCCACGACCTTCCGCAGCTGCTGGAAGGCGGTGTAGTTGGCGATGGCCTCGATCCGGCCGGGCGGCGCCATCCGGACGGCCTGCTCCAGGGTGTCCACCACGTGGAACTGCAGCCCGGCGACCTCCAGGCGGACGGCCAGGTCCAGCTTGCGCTGGCCCATCACGAAGACGGGGTGCCCGGCGAGGCGCTCGTAGTCGACGTCCCACAGCCAGGAGGTGTCGGTGCCGTCGGCGTCGAGGGCGTTGACGGAGAGGATCACCGGGGCCGGCGGGCCGTCGATCAGCGAGAAGGTCTCCAGCCAGCCGGCCGGGTTCTTCGCCAGCAGCAGCCGGATGTCCCGGCCCTGGTACTGGACCACGTCGTAGCGGCCGGCCACGGCGGTCACCGAGCGCATCCGCTCCAGGGCGACCTGCGGGGAGACGCCGAACACGGCGGCGACGGCGGCCGAGCTGGTGGCGTTGGCCAGGTTGGCCCGGCCGGGCAGCTGCAGCTGGATCGGCCAGGCGCCGCGCTGAGGGTCGATCACGTGGGTGCCCTGGAGCGCCCAGTGCGGGTTGGGGCGACGGAAGCCGCACTCCTGGCAGAACCAGTCCTCGCCGGGGCGCTGCATCACACCGCCGCACGCGGGGCAGGACCAGGCGTCTTCCTTCCAGGCCTGCCCGGCGGCCACCCAGACCACCTTCTTGCAGGAGGACGCGGCCCAGGTGACCAGCGGGTCGTCGGCGTTGGCGATGACCACGGCCTCGGTGTCCTGCAGGCCCTCGCGCCACTTCTCGGCCATCATCCGGGTCTCGGCGGCGCGGTCGAGCTGGTCGCGGGAGAGGTTGAGCAGCGCGATCGCCTTGGGGCGGGTGTCGCGGGCGACCATCGCCAGGTACTTCTCGTCGACCTCGATCACGCCGAAGCGGGCCTCCGTGCCGCCCGCCAGGGCGGACGTGATGCCGGCCGGCATGTTGGCGCCGAGGGCGTTGGAGACCACCGGGCCGGCGGCGCGCAGCGCCTCGGCGATCAGTCGGGTGGTCGTGGTCTTGCCGTTGGTCGCGCTGACCAAGACGACGTCGAGGTGGTCGGCGAGGGTGGCCAGCAGGTCGGGGTCGAGCTTGAGGGCGACCTTGCCGCCGATCACCGAGCCGCTCCCGCGTCCGGCCTTGCGCGACACGGCGGCGGCGACCCGGCCGGCCGTGACCGCGATCTTGGCGCGGGCCGGCAGCGAGGCGTCGCGTGCGCCTGTGGGCTCCGATTCGGTGCCTGCCATGCTCAGTGGTTCCTCCTTGCTGCGGCACCGCCCTGGACCGGACAACGGGCCGTCGGGCGGCGGGGACGGGGGTCAGCCTACCGACTCCGTCGCCCGACCGGACGATCCGGACCCCGCGCCGCCTGCTGCGACGCGCCGACCGGGGCTGCTGACGGCCCGTCAAGGAGAGCCGTGTACGGACGGAGTCTCTTCCGCTTCAGGACGCCCACCGGCTCCGTCGGGTTCCCGGGACGCTCCGGTAAGGATCTGGTGAAGAAATGATCGGAGGCCCGGTCAGGGGGTGCAAGCGGCCGGATCCCCGGCCCCCAGGACGGCGGTGATCACCAGGGTGCCGTCCTCGGCCCGGACGTCCAGCGGCGCCTCCAGCCGGCGCATCGCGGCGATCAGGCCGGTGTTGGCGGCGTGGGTCACCGCGTACGCCGTCCCGATCCCGGCCGCCCGGGCCGTGTCCGACAGCCGCCGCAGCAGCGCCACGCCCAGACCGCGGCGCTGCCAGGCGTCCTCGACCAGGACGGCCAGCTCCGCCTCGTCGTCGTCCCACATCAGGTGCCCGAGGCCGACGATCCGGCCGTCCGGGGCGGTCACCGCGAGGCTGTGGCCGTGCCGGGGGTCCAGCAGGTGGTCGAGGTAGCGGTCGGCGTCGCGGACCGGGCCGTGGTAGCGCAGGCGCAGCGCGGCGGGGGAGCAGCGGCCGTGCATCGCCAGGGCCGCGGCCTTGTCGGCCGGGTCGGCGGGGCGCAGCAGCAGTTCGGTCCCGTCCGGCAGGGACAGCCGGGACGGGGCCTCCGGGGCCCGGTCGGTCGGACCGTGGTGGGGGTGCGGCTGCGGCTGCGGGCGTGACGGCTGGTGCGGGTGCTGCCGGGCGACCCGGAACGGGCCCTCGGTGAGCACGGGCGGGCGGCCGGCCTGACCCTCGGGCACCACGCACCTGCGGTCCGACCTGCGGAAGGGTCGGTGCCAGAGCCGTTCGGGTCGAGTGCGCGATGCCGTCATGGGGCCGACGCTACCTACGCTTCGCTTCCGTTCGGTTACGTGATCGTGAACGCCCGAATGCCCGGAGCGCCCCCGGGACGACCCCGGAGCGTCCCCGGGACGCGCCCGGACCGCTCCCGGGACGCGCCCGGGACCGCCCGGTCCGGGGCCGGGACGGAGCCGGCACAGGTCCAGACCGGTGCCTCAGGCGGGCGGGACAGCGGGCGGCCGACGGTGGATCCGTGCCCGGCGCTCCTGGAGAGCAGGCCGCCGGGATCCCTTCCCCCGAGTACCGAAGGCACTTCCCATGCGCAACACCCCGTCCGCCTCCGTCACGCCCGCCACCGCCACCACCGCCGTCCCGCACGCCCGCCGCGCCCCGGTCGGCACCGCGCTCACCGCCCTGCTCGACCGCCAGGCGCGCATCCGGCCCGACGCCCCGGCCGTGATCGGCGAGGGCCGCGGCCTGACCTTCCCGGAGCTGTCCGGGACGGCCCGCCGGCTGGCCGCCGAGCTGCGCCGTCTGGGCGCCGGCCCCGACACCTGCGTCGGCCTGTACGTCGAGCCGTCGGTGGAGCTGGTCGCCGGGGCCTGGGGCGTCCTGTACGCCGGGGCCGGCTACCTGCCGCTGTCGCCGGAGTACCCCGAGGACCGGCTCCGCTACATGATCGAGGACAGCGGCACCCGGATCGTGCTCACCCAGGAGCACCTGCGCGGGCGGCTGGCCGCGCTCGCCCCGGCCGGGACCGCGATCGTCACCGTCGAGGGATCCCCGGAGGGCCGTCCGGCGGCCGCGGAAGCCGTAGCCGTCGAGGCCGGGGCCGAGGTCGCCGACGTGGCCGAGGACGCCACAGCCGAGGACGCCGCCCGGCCGGAGTCGCTGGCCTACGTCATCTACACCTCCGGCTCCACCGGCCGCCCCAAGGGCGTGATGATCGAGCACCGGGCGGTGGTCTCCCAGCTGCGCTGGATGCGCGACGCCGGGCACCTCGACCCCGCGGTCACCGTGCTGCAGAAGACCCCGATGAGCTTCGACGCCGCCCAGTGGGAGATCCTCGCCCCGGCCGTCGGCGCCCGCGTGGTGGCCGGCACGCCCGGCCTCTACCGCGACCCGGAGGCGCTGGTCGCCACCGTGCGGCGGCACGGCGTCACCGCGCTGCAGTGCGTGCCCACCCTGCTCCAGGCGCTGCTGGACACCGAGGGCTTCACCGACTGCACCGGCCTGGCCCGGCTGTTCTCCGGCGGCGAGGCGCTGTCCCGGCGGCTCGCCCGCGACCTGGGCCGGGCGCTGCCCGGGGTGTCGCTGGTCAACCTGTACGGTCCGACCGAGTGCACCATCAACGCCACCGCGCACGTGGTCGACCCGGCCGAGCTGGGCGACGGCGCCGGTTCGGTGCCGATCGGCCGGCCGGTCGCCGACACCCAGTGCTACATCCTGGACGAGCAGCTGGTGCCGGTCGACGCCGACGGCGTCGGCGAGCTGTACATCGGCGGCGTGCAGCTGGCCCGCGGCTACCTGCACCGGCCGGAGCTGACCGAGGAGCGGTTCGTCCCCTCCCCGTTCGCCCGGGGCGAGCGGCTGTACCGCACCGGCGACCTCGCCCAGTGGAATCCGGACGGCACCATCCAGTTCGCCGGCCGGGTCGACAACCAGGTCAAGCTGCGCGGCTACCGGGTCGAGCTGGACGAGATCGCCCGCGCGATCGAGGAGCACACCTGGGTGCGCCGCTCGGCCGCGATCGTCACCGGCGACGACCGGACCGGCCACCGGAACCTGGTCGCCTGCGTCGAACTCAACCCGCGCGAGGCCGCCCTGATGGACCAGGGCAACCACGGCGGCCACCACCAGTCCAAGGCCAGCAAGCTGCAGGTCAAGGCGCAGCTCTCCGACCCGGGCGTGCGCGAGCCGGCCCGGCTCGCCGGCCGCGAACGGGTCGAGCTGCCCGGGCGGCGGGAGAGCGAGGCCCAGCGCCGGGAGACCTTCGCCCGCAAGACCTACCGCTTCTACGACGGCGGCCCGGTCACCCGCGAGGACCTCACCGCGCTGCTCGCCGCGCGCCCGGCCGGCGCCTTCGGCCGGGACCTGGAACTGCTGAGCTTCCCCGAACTCGGCCGCGTCCTGCGGTGGTTCGGCCAGTTCCACAGCGAGGAGCGGCTGCTGCCCAAGTACGCGTACGCCTCGCCGGGCGCGCTCTACGCCACCCAGCTGTACCTGGAGACCGGCGGCCTGGACGGGCTCGCGGCCGGGCTGTACTACTACCACCCGGTCGAGCACGGCCTGGTGCGGATCGGTCCCGCCGAGGCCCGCGAGGAGGCGTACCTGACGCTGCACTTCTCCGGGAAGCACGGCGCCATCGAGCCGGTGTACAAGAACAACATCCGCGAGGTGCTGGAGTTCGAGACCGGCCACATGCTCGGCGTCTTCGAGGAGGTGCTGCCCGAGTACGGGCTGGACGTGCGCCCGCTCGGCCTCGACCCGCAGGCCAAGGAGCGGCTGGACGTCGCCGAGGAGGACCACTACCTGGGCGGCTTCGCGGTCGTCCGCAACGACGGCACGGCCCGCGCCGACCGCACCGAGCTGTACCTCCAGGCCCACGAGGGCCGGGTGGACGGCCTGCCGGGCGGCCTCTACCGGTACGCCGACGGCGAGTTGGCGCGGATCTCGGACGCGGTGGTGGAGTCCCGGCACGTGATAGCGATCAACCAGTCCGTCTACGCCCGCGCCGCGTTCGGCATCACCGCCGTGAGCCGCGCCGAGGAGGAGTGGCTGGAGTACATCGCGCTCGGCACCAGGCTGCACCACCTGCAGCGCAACGGCGTGGGCCTGGGCTTCATGTCCTCCGGCTACAGCTCCAGGTCCGGCCACCCGCTGCCCGCCGCCCGCCGCATCGACGAGATCCTGGCCGGCCGCGGCATCGCCGGCGGCGCGTCGTACTTCTTCCTCGGCGGCAAGGTGAGCGAGGAGCAGATCCGCAGCGAGGGCATGCAGGAGGACGCCGTCCACATGAAGGGACCGGCCGAGATCATCAAGGACGAACTGGCCAACCTGCTGCCCGACTACATGCTGCCCAACCGGGTGCTGATCGTGGACGCCCTGCCGCTCACCGCGAACGGCAAGGTCGACCTCAAGGCGCTCGCCGCCTCCGACGCCGTCCGCACGGCGGACGTCCGCGGCGAGTACGTCGCCCCGGGCACCGAGCACGAGCGGTGGCTGGCCGAGGCCTGGGGGCAGGCGCTGAAGTACGAGGACGTCTCGGTGGCGGACGAGTTCTTCGCCGTCGGCGGCAACTCGCTGATCGCCGTGGCCCTGGTCAACCGGATCAACCGCGAGTTCGGCGTCGCCCTGCCGCTGCAGGTGCTGTTCGAGTGCCCCCGGCTGGGCGACCTGGCCGCGCGGATCGAGCGGGCCCGCGGGTCGGACGGCGCGGCGGACGATGGGGCGTCCGCCGGGGGCGCGAGCTCCCGGCTGATCCCGCTGCACCCGGGCGAGTCCGGCCGGCCGGTGTTCTGCTGGCCCGGACTGGGCGGCTACCCGATGAACCTGCGCCTGCTCGGCCGGGAGGCGAGCGAGGGCCGCGCCTTCTACGGCATCCAGGCGCACGGCATCAACGAGGGCGAGACGCCGTACCCGACCATCCGGGAGATGGCCGCCGCCGACGTCGCCGAACTGCGCCGGGTGCAGCCCGAGGGCCCGTACACCCTGTGGGGCTTCTCCTTCGGCGCCCGGGTCGCCTTCGAGGCCGCCTGGCAGCTGGAACAGGCCGGTCAGCGGGTGGAGAACCTGCTGCTGATCTGCCCCGGCAACCCGGAGGTGCGCCAGGACGACGGCCACCGGTGGGGGCGCGAGGCCTCGTACGCCAACCCCGCGTACGTGACCATCCTGTTCGGGGTGTTCACCGGCCGGATCAGCGGCCCCGAGCTGGCCCGCTGCCTGGCCGAGACGGCGGACGAGGACGGCTTCGTCGCCTCCGTGCACCGGGTGCTGCCGGAGCTGGACGAGGAGCTGATCCGCCGGATCACCGGAATCGTCGGCGAGACCTACGAGTTCGAGTACAGCTTCCGCGAGCTGGCCGAGCGGCGGCTGGACGCCCCGGTGACCGTCTTCAAGGCCGCCGGCGACGACTACTCCTTCATCGAGGGCAGCAGCGGCTACTCCGCGGCCCCGCCCGCCGTGGTCGACCTGGCCGGGGACCACTACGGGGTGCTGAAGGAGCACGGCGTCGGTGAACTCGTCGCCGCGATCCGGGCGCTGGAGCGGACGGGCGACACCCGCTGAGGCGGACACGCTCACGGATGGCCCAGGATCCGCGAGCGGGGGAGCCCCTTCGGATAGGGATGGCTCGGCTTTCCGCCGATCCCACCTCGACCCGAAGGGGCTCCCCGTGTTCTCCAAGACCTTCGCACCGGCCACGGCCTGTGCCGCCCTGCTGCTGGCCGTACCGCTCGCCTTCGCCCAGTCGGCCGCGGCGGCCGACAACAGCCACAACGGCCCCAAGACCCCGCAGGAGGCCGCCGCCTGCAAGGCCGTCACCGGCACCCTGCTCGGCGGCTTCGGCTCCATGCTCGGCAACGCCCTGTGCGTCGTGCAGCCGGCCGACAAGGGCTGAGCGGCGCACGATCCGTCAGCGCACGGACCCTCCCCGGAAGGAGCGTCCGTGCGCTGACGTGGCATCCGGCGCCATGACGCTTGACGGACTCGCCGCACGCACGCCGGCAATCCGCGCCGCGGTCGAGGCGAAGGCCGGGGACCGAGCCCCGGCGCCGGGCCCGCCCCGGGTTGTCAGGGCGTGCCGTCCAGCCGGGAGACCTGGTAGTGGGCGATGGCCCAGCCCCTCTCGGTGCGGCGCAGCAGGACGCCGAGCTTGACGGCGACGGTGGGCCGGTCGGTGAAGGAGAAGTCGACGCCCAGGTAGCCGAGGACGAGGTCGTCGGCCGGGCGCCTGGTCTCCAGGACGCGGTAGCCGGCGGTCATGCCGAGGGGCTGCGCGTCGTAGTAGGCGGCGATGCCGGGGCGTCCGACGCTGTACGGGTGCAGGCCCTGGAAGATCGCGTCCTCGGTGAAGAGGTCCGCGACCCGCTCGGGCCGGTGCCGGTCGACGTCGGCCTTCCAGCCGTCGAGGACGCTGCGCAGGATCGTTTCGTCGGCCTCGGTGGTGTGCTGCATGGCGGGTGCTCCCGGGGTGTGCGGCGGGGGAACGGCGCCCGGTGGTCGTCCGGCTGCCTACGGGGAGGATGCCGCCGCGGGGGAGTGACCCGCCTCCCAGCGGGCGCAGGGCCGCCCGAAGTCGGTCCCGGATTCGTCCGACCGGCCCACCGGGGGCCGACCCGTCGTGGCGGCGGGCGGGGGCCGGGCCGACGATGAGGGGCGGGGGCCGGGGCGAGAAGGGAGCAGGGCCGTGCAGGAGTTCCTGGTCGAGATCACCACCGCCATCCCCGAGGGCACCGCCGAGGAGGAGGTCGACCGGCGGCGGGCCGCCGAGGCCGTCCGGGCCCGCGAGCTGGCCGCCGACGGCCGGCTGGCGCGGCTGTGGCGCCCGGTCGGCGAGCGGCGCAGCATCGGTGTCTGGCGGGCGGCCGACGAGACGGAGCTGCGGGCGGAGGTGCTGGGCAGCCTCCCGCTGTGGCCGTGGATGACCGCCGTGGTGACGCCGCTCGAACCGCACCCCAACGACCCCGGCCCGGCCTGAGGCCCGGCCTGAGGCCCGGCCTGAGGCCCGGCCTGAGGCCCGGGCCCGGGGCGGCGGGGCCGGCTCAGGCGATGCGGGTCGGTACGTCCTGGAGGGTGTGGCCGGTGGTGGTCAGCAGCGCCGTCAGCACGGCCGGGGTGACCGAGGGCTCGGTGCGGAGGTAGAGCTCGTCGGTGGTGGGGTGGGGGTGGACGGAGAGCAGGGTGATCCGGTGGTCGGCCAGCGTGGTGGGGGTGTGGGCGAGGGCCGTGGTGCGCACCCGCCAGAGCGTGGCCGGTGGCGGGGCGTGCGGTGACCACCAGCTGTGGAGCAGGGCGGTGGTGAGCAGGGCCAGCGCGGAGGCGGCGACCACGACCGGGCCGTCCGGGCCGTGGACGACGATCTTCGCGATGAGGTCGGCCGCCGTGACGGAGAGGAAGACGGCGGCGAGTTCGACGGTGTCCCGGCGCCAGCGGTGGGTGCGGGGAGCGCCGGCGGCACGGCGGGGAGAGGGCTTCGAGTGCTCCATGCCACCACGGTGCCCGACCGGTGTTTCCCGGCCGGGCGTCCGTCGTGACCAGGCGGTTACGGTCCGCGCGGGGCTGTTACGGGAGCAGGTCGTGGGCGGCGGCCTTGACCTCGGCGAGCAGGAGGCGCAGGTCCTCCTCCGTCGTCGTGGCGTTGAGGAGGCAGGCGCGGAGCATCTCGTCGCCGCCGAGGCGGGCGCCGGTGACGAAGACCCGGCCGCGCTGCTGGACGGCGACGGGCAGCTCGCGGTTGAGGGCGTCGCGGGCGGCGGGGTCCAGGCCGGGCGCGCGGTGGCGGAACGCCACGATGGAGGTCTGGACCTCGGCGAGGAGCTCCAACTCCTCGTCCTCCCGGACGAGTTCGCCGAGGCGTCGGGCCAGCTCGGTGCACCGGGCGATGTCCCGGGTGAGACCGGCGCGGCCCCGGTGGGCGATGGTGGCCCAGACCTTGAGGGCGCGGAACGGACGGGTCTGCTCGGTGCCGTACTCGGAGAACCAGCCGAGCGCGCCGGCCGCCTCGTCGCGCAGGTAGGACGGGACGAGGCTGAAGGCGCCGCGCAGCTCCTCGGTGTCGCGGACCAGGGCGCAGCCGCAGTCCACCGGGACGCCCAGCCACTTGTGCGGGTCGAGGGCGAGCGAGTCGGCGCGCTCCAGGCCGTCGTAGCGGTGCGCGATGGCGGGGTCGAGCCGGCCGAAGGCGCCGTACGCGCCGTCCACGTGCAGCCAGAGCCGCTGCTCCTCGCACAGGTCGGCGATCGGGCCGAAGGCGTCGACCGCGCCGGTGCCGACGGTGCCGGCCGAGGCGACGACGAGGAACGGCAGCAGCCCGGCGGCCCGGTCGGCCTCGACAGCCGCCCGCAGCGCCGCGGTGTCCAGGCGGCCGTCGGGGCCGGTGGCGACGGTGCGCAGGTGCCTGCTGCCGAGGCCGAGGAGTTCGGCGGCCTTGCGGACGCAGGAGTGGGTCTCGCCGGTGACGTAGCCGACCAGCGGGGGCAGGCCCGCCAGGCCGTCCTCGCGGACGTCCCGGCCGGCCAGGCGGGCGGCGCGGTTGCGGGCAGCGGTGAGGCAGACGATGGTCGCCATCGAGGTGCCGGAGGTGAGCAGGCCGCCGCCGGCCGGGTGCGGGAAGCCGACGAGCTCGGCGATCCAGCGGACGACGGCGCGCTCCAGGTGGACGTCGGCGTGGTCGCCGCCGGCCGAGCTGGGGTTCATCGCGGAGGCGGCGAGGGTGGCGAGCACTCCGGCGGGGGCGGGTGCGGAGTTGACCCAGCCGAAGAAGCGCGGGTTGCCGTTGCCCATGGGGTACGGCATCACCTCGCGCCCGATGGCGTCGAGCAGCTCGGCGAGCGGGCGGCCGTCGGCGGGCAGCGGGGCGTCGAGCAGGGCCCGGCGCGCGGTCTCGTCCATGGGCTGCCAGACCGGGCGGTCGGGCAGTTCGGCGAGGTAGTCGGAGACCAGGTCGGCGGTGGCGTGGGCGGCGGCACGGAAGTCGTCGTTCGGGCGGGTGGCGGCGCGGAAGTCGTCGGTGGCCATGCGGGACACTCCAGGGAGGCCGGGGAGGGCAGGCGCGGCGTCCTCGGCGCACCCTGATCAGGCGATGGTCGGTGATCTTACGGAAAGGGCCCGCGCCGTGCGGCGCGGGCCCTCATGCTGAGATCGGGGGTCAGTCCAGCGAGCCGGACAGGCCGCCCGCGGAGCGGCAGTACCCCTGCATCTCCTTGTCGGTGATCTTGGCGCAGAGCCGGCCGGCCGCACCGCCGTCGGTGTAGTTGACCGTGTAGTAGCTGACCAGTCCCTCCGCGCAGGCCTTGCGCTGCCAGCCGTCGGCGGCGGTGGCGCACTGCTGGGCCGCCCAGTCCTCGCGGTCCAGGTTGTACTTCATGGTCCGCGAGCCGACCCCGCGGCTGCAGTCCACCGCCCCGCCGCTGGCCTTGCCGTTGAGGCACCACTTGAGGGCGTCGGCGTAGACCTCGGGGTGGTTCGGGTAGTCGTGCGAGGAGAGGTAGAACGTCGGCGCGTAGAAGTAGCACGCGGACTGGAACAGGGCCGGCTGGTCCTTGCACGGGTAGAGCGGGTCCTGGGCGAGCTTGTCGGCGGGCAGGTTGGCCTTGGCCTGCTCGTCCTCCTCGTCCGGGCCGAAGAGCTGCATGAACAGGCCCTCGGAGCAGCGGATCCGGTTCTGGTCGCTGGTGAACTTGTTGCACAGGTCGCGGGCCTTGGCGACGTCCTGCTTGGCGACGAACATCGTGCCGTGGCCGACGCCGTGGATGCAGGGGCCGCTGTTCTTGGGCGCGCAGAGCTTGAGCAGGTCCACCTCGGGCTGGGTGGAGGCGTTGAGCATCTCCTCGACGGCGCCGTGCAGGTACCCGGCCGCGCAGGTCTCGTGCGGGTAGGAGATGACCTTCTGGAAGTCGGCGTTGAACCGCTTGACCGCCGCGTGGCCGAGCTCGTGCGCGATCGGGTGGCAGAAGCGCACGGTGTACGGCTTCTCCTTGGTGATCCTGTCGAGGTCGGCGAGGGCGACACCGGGGTCGGTGGCGTCCATCTCGGCCATCAGCTTGTTGCGCAGCGTCGAGCGGGTCCACACCGCCGGGTCGCCGGTCGGGGTGGCGCTCGCCGCGCCCGCCGAGGCCGGCTGGGCGCCGCCGGCGGGTGCCCCGGGGGCCGGGCCGGCCGGGGTCGCGGTGGCCGCCGCGGGCGACCAGTCGGTGACGGCCACCGACCCGAGGCCCAGGACGCCCAGGAGCAGGGCGGTGAGAATCGCGAAGACTCGCGGCTGCATGACGGGATCCCCCGGCGGATCGAGGTGAACGGTTCGCTCCCATCCTGACGGCACGGGGGCGGGAATCCGTGATTTCGCCCGCCATTCGGGAGATGTCGGCGACGCTACCGCACCGTGCGACGCCCGGGCTCGCCGGGATGGTTCCCGGAGATCACCCGGACGGCGCAGCGGTCGGGCAGCCGGCTCGGCGCGCCGGTGCCGGTGCGTCAGAGCTCCAGGGTGACCTGGTACTCCGTCAGCCAGGCGTCCAGGTCCAGCGCGAGGTCGACGCCCAGCCGGACGGACTGCGGGTCGGTCTCCGGGGCGAGCGCGTCGGCGAGGCGCCGCGGGTCGAGCAGGTCGAGCGCCGGGGACTTCCGCTCGACGGCCAGTCGGGTGAGCTCGGCGCGCAGCTGGGCCGGGTAGTGCGGGTCGCTGGTCACCGGGTACGGGCTCTTCGCCCGGTCGGCGATCGCCGCGGGCAGGAGGTCCCGGACGGCGGCGCGCAGCAGGCTCTTCTCCCGTCCGTCGAAGCACTTCATCGCCCACGGCGTGTTGAAGACGTACTGGACCAGTCGGTGGTCGCAGAACGGCACCCGTACCTCCAGGCCGTTGGCCATGCTCATCCGGTCCTTGCGGTCGAGCAGGATCCGGACGAAGCGGGTCAGGTTGAGGTAGGAGATCTCGCGCATCCGCCGTTCCAGCGGGTCGGCCGCGGGCAGGTGCGGGACCTCGGCGATCGCCTCGCGGTAGCGGGCCCGGCGATACCCGTCCAGGTCGAGCTTGCGCAGCAGCTCGGCGTCGAGCAGCTGTTCGCGCGGGCCGGAGCCCAGGCCGGCGATGTGGGTGAGGCCGGCGGCCCAGGGGAAGTCCTCGGCGGCGACGGTCCGCGGGTCGTGGAACCAGCGGTACCCGCCGAAGAGCTCGTCCGCGGACTCGCCGGACAGTGCGACGGTGGAGTGCCGGCGCACGCCGCGGAAGAGCAGCAGCAGCGAGACGTCCATGTCGCCGACGCCGCCCGGCAGGTCGCGGGCGCGCAGCGCGGCGGAACGCCGGGTGAGGTCGGTCAGCTCGGCGGCGTCCAGCTCGATCTCGCTGTGGTCGGCTCCGACGTGGTCGGCGAGCAGCCGGGCGAACGGGCCGTCCGGGGTCTGCCGGACCTCGCTGGCGTGGAACTCGCCCTGGCCGGTGAAGCCCACGGAGAAGGAGCGCACCGGGCCGGCGCCGGCGGCGCGCAGCGTCCGGGCGGCGAGGGCGGTGATGGCGCTGGAGTCGAGGCCGCCGGAGAGCAGTGAGCAGAGCGGGACGTCGGCGTCGAGCTGGCGGTGCACGATGTCGTCCAGCAGGGCCCGGACGGTGGCGACGGTGTTCTCCAGGCCGTCGCGGTGCTCGCGCGCCTCCAGCGCCCAGTAGCGGTGGACCGAGACGCCCTCCCGGCGCACCCGGACGACGTGGCCGGGCCGGACCTCGCGGATGTCGCGGTACGGCGTCAGACCGGGGGTGCGGGTGTGGGCGAGCAGTTCGCGCAGTCCGTCCAGGTCGACCACCGGGCGGACGGCGGGGTGGGCGAGCAGCGCCTTGGGCTCGGCGCCGAAGACCACGCCGTCGGGGGTGGGGTGGTAGTGCAGCGGTTTGACGCCCATCCGGTCGCGGACCAGCAGCAGCTCCTCGCGCCGGGCGTCCCAGACGGCGAAGGCGAACATGCCGTTGAGCCGCTCGGCGAGCCCCGCGCCCCACTCCAGGTAGGCGTGCAGCACGACCTCGGTGTCGCTGCGGGTGTGGAAGCGGTGGCCGGCCGCCTCCAGCTCCGCGCGCAGCTCGCGGTGGTTGTAGACCTCGCCGCTGTAGGTGAGCGCGGCCAGCAGCCGGCCGTCCTGCTCGACCGTCATCGGCTGGGTGCCGCCCTCGATGTCGATCACCGCGAGGCGGCGGTGGCCGATCGCGGCGTGCGGTTCGAGGAGGACGCCACCCGCGTCCGGGCCGCGGCAGAGCTGGGTGGCCGTCATCGCGTCGAGGACGTGCCGGGCCCTCGGTTCGGCGGTGAGGTCGCGGTCGAAGGCGACCCATCCGGTGATCCCGCACATCAGCAAGCCTCCGGTCTTCCGCTTCGTGTTCAGGGGATCACGCTACGTGTGGATCCGGTGGCGCTTCAAGGGTTCGGCGGAAGACGAACGAACGGGGAGCGGGTGATCGCCGGGGGTGTCGCCGGGGTGTCGCCGGGGGGCGTCGAGGGTGCGCGTGGGTGCGGGTGCGGGGTGGGTGTCGGGGGTGCTGCGGGGGTGCTGCGGGGGCGGGACTGGGCCGATAGCCGTCATCCCTGCCCGATTTCGGGCAGGATCTTTGGCTTCGACGGGTGGTGCGACCTAGGCTGCTCACTCGTGCCGAGCTCATCCCACCCTCATGAAGACCTTCTCGCCCACCTGACCCGGACCAGCCCGCTCGGGCCCGGGGAGGCGGCGCGGGTCGTGGCGGAGGTGCTGGCGTACTTCTCCGAGAGCACCGAGGAGTACGTGCGCCGACGCCACACCGAGCTGCAGGCACGCGGTCTGACCAACGAGCGGATCTTCGCCCGCCTCGCCGAGGAGCTCCCGCAGCGCCGCGTCGCGGCGCCGGAGCTCTCGGCCCGCCAGCTGCGGCGGATCGTCTACGGCTGAGCGCGGACCGCCCACGGCCGGGCGACGCCGCCCATGGCCGGGCGACGCCGCCCACGCCCCCGTCACTACCAACGAGGAGTCCACGCATGTGCGGAATCGTGGCCTACATCGGCCCCAAGGACGCGACCCCCTTCCTGCTGGAGGGACTGGCCCGGCTGGAGTACCGCGGCTACGACTCGGCGGGCGTCGCCGTCACCGGGCGCACCGGCGGCATCAAGCTGCGCAAGGTGAAGGGCCGGGTTGCCGACCTCGCCGCCGCCGTACCGGCCCGGTTCAAGGGCACCACCGGCATCGGCCACACCCGCTGGGCCACCCACGGCGTGCCCAGCGACGCCAACGCGCACCCGCACCTGGACAACGCCGAGCGCATCGCCGTCGTCCACAACGGCATCATCGAGAACGCCGACGAACTGCGCGCCAAGCTGACCGCCGACGGCGCCGTGTTCCGCTCCGAGACCGACACCGAGGTGCTGTCCCACCTGATCGCCGCCCACCTCACCGAGGGCGTCGAACTGGAGGACGCGGTGCGCGCCGCGCTCGGCCGGGTGGTCGGCACGTACGGCATCGCGGTGCTCGACGCCGACCAGCCCGACCGGATCGTGGTCGCCCGCAACGGCAGCCCGATCGTGCTGGGCATCGGCGAGAAGGAGATGTTCGCCGCCTCCGACGTCTCCGCGCTGGTCCGCTACACCCGCCAGGTCGTCCACCTGGAGGACGGCGAGCTGGCCACCGTCCGGGCCGACGGCTTCCGCACCTTCACCGCGGACGCCCGCACCACCCACCGTCAGCCGTCCACCGTGGACTGGGAGATCGACTCCTTCGACACCGCCGGCTACGAGCACTACCTGCTCAAGGAGATCCACGAGCAGCCCGGCTCGGTCGAGCGCACGCTGAGCGGCCGGCTCGACGAGCGCTTCGCCACCGCCCACCTCGGCGGCCTCAACCTGGACGCCCGGGAGCTGCGCGAGATCCGCCGGGTCAAGATCCTCGGCTGCGGATCCGCCTACTACGCGGGCGAGATGGGCGCGCAGCTGATCGAGGAGCTGTCCCGGATCCCCGCGCACAGCGAGCCGGCCTCGGAGTTCCGCTACCGCAACCCGGTGATCGAGGCGGACACCCTGTACGTCGCGGTCAGCCAGTCCGGCGAGACCTACGACACGCTGGCCGCCGTCCAGGAGATCAAGCGCAAGGGCGGCCGGGTGCTCGGCGTCGTCAACACCGTGGGCAGCGCGATCGCCCGCGAGTGTGACGGCGGCATCTACCTGCACGCCGGGCCGGAGGTCTCGGTCGCCTCCACCAAGGCGTTCACCTCCACCGTGGTCGCCTTCGCGCTGCTGGCCCTGCACTTCGGCCGCATCCACGACCTCTCGCCCGCCGACGGCCGCCGGATCGTCTCGGCCCTGCAGGCACTGCCGGACCAGATCCGCGAGGTGCTGGAGCAGAGCGAGTCGATCGCCGAACTCGCCGCCGAGTACGCCGAGTCCGCGGGCATGATGTTCATCGGCCGGGTGCGCGGCTACCCGGTGGCCCGGGAGGGCGCGCAGAAGCTCAAGGAGATCTCCTACGTGCACGCCGAGGCCTACCCGGCGAGCGAGCTGAAGCACGGCCCGCTGGCGCTGATCAGCCCCGAACTGCCCACCGTGGCCCTCGTCCCGGACGACGAGCTGCTGGAGAAGAACCTCACCACGCTGGGCGAGATCAAGGCCCGGTCGGGACGCGTCATCGCCGTCGCGCACCGCCGCCCGGAGGAGAAGCTCGCGGACCACTGCATCCTGGTGCCCAAGAGCGAGCCCGAGCTGGACCCGCTGCTGCTCAACATCCCGCTGCAGCTGCTCGCCTACCACGCCGCCGTCGCCCTCGGCCGCGACGTGGACAGGCCGCGCAACCTGGCGAAGAGCGTGACGGTGGAGTAGCCGTCACGGTCGGCGCCGTCATTGCAGTCGGCGCCGTCGTGGCAGCCGGCGCAGTCGGCGCGTGAAGTCGTCGGGCCCCGGTCGCTGTGCGGACGACCGGGGCCCGGCCGGTTCCGGGGGTGTTCGCGGTTCAGAGGTGCTCGCGCACGGCTGCCGCCACCGCTGCGGAGCGCAGGTAGCGGGCGGCGGTGTGGAAGTCGAACAGCGCGATGCTCTCGGTGAGGTCCCGGTCGACCTCCGGGAAGCGACGGGTCAGCGGACGGGGGACGGCCACCGGGTCGCCGTGGTCGCTGATGTTGACCCAGCGGCGCACACCCGGAGGGCGCCGCCCGATGCCGTCCTCGGGGGCGGGCGACAGCCGGTGGAAGACACCGTGGGGCAGGGCCAGCGGGGACCCGAGCGTCAGCAGCAGGTCGACCTCGATCTCGGGGTGGGCGTGCAGCGCCTCGTAGGTGACGACGCTGCCGAGGGAGTGCGCGATCACGATCCGCGCCTTGCGGTCGGCGATGGCGTCGGCCACGCCCTCCCGGGCGGCTTCGCGGGCCCCGGCGCCGCCGAGGTAGCGGGCGACGTCGCGGAACAGCGCCGCGACGAAGGCCCGGGTCAGCCTGCCGTCCAGGCTCAGGTGCTCGGCGACCATGCCGGCGAGGTGGCGCAGCGGTACGGTCAGCCGTCCCTGCGCCGTCGCCTGCGGGAGGCCGAGGGCCTCGGCCCAGTCGGCGGCCAGGGCCGCGGCGGCGGGGTCCTCCCGCTCCAGGCGGTCGAGGGCGGCGTCCTCGTCCCCGCCGCCCTGGGCGGTCGGCCGGTCCGCGTGCAGGTGGTGAGCGTAATAGGCGTAGGTGAGGTCGATGTGCTCGGGGGAGAGGGCGAGTCCCCGGGCGAGGTCCTCCGCCCAGCGGCGGGAGCGGGCGGTGACGACGTCCTGCGGGGCGTGGTCGGGGGCGTGGTGGCCCACGCCGTGGACGGCGACGATCGGGGTCACGGGGTACCTCCTGGGGTGGGCGGGGTCGGGCGCAGGACGGGGCCGTTCGGGTCGAGGTCGAGGCGGATGACGTCCGGGCCCATGCCGACGAAGACACCGCCGTCCGGGCCGACGGCGACGGCGAAGATGCTGTCCGGGAACCAGAGCCGGTGGAGCTGGGTGCCGGTGGTCAGGTCCCAGAGGCGCAGCGTGCGGTCGAAGCCGCCGGTGAGGGCGCAGGGGCGGCCGTCGAGGACGGCGGGGGCGACGGCGAAGACGGCCTCGGTGTGGCCGAGGAGTTCACGGCGGTGGGTGCCGTCGAGGTCGGTGAGGTGGACGCTGCCGTCCTCGTGGCCGCTGAGGACGTGGGGACGGTTGTCGACGGTGCACACCGCGAGCGCGTGGACGTCCCAAGCGGCGTTCTGGAACACGCGCTCCGGCCGGGTCCGGCGGCCCGGGGTCACCTTCCAGACGACCCCGCGCCGGTCCCCGACGAGCACGGTGCCGCCCACGGTCGTGAGGCTCGTGACCTCGGCCGAGGCCCGCATGAGGCGGGTGATGCCGGGCCGGTCGTGGCGGTGGAGCCACACGTGGCCGTCCTCGTCGCCGGTGACCGCGTGCCGGGATCCCCCACCGAGGGAGAGCGCGGCGATCACGGTGTTCGACCTGGGCTGGGCCGGCGACACCCAGAGGTTCCTGCCGTCCGGATCGACGCCGAGGACTCCATGGGCCTGACCGGCCACCAGGACGAGTGTTCCGTCGGAGCCGGGACTCACCGCGATGCTGTTCGGCCAGGCTCCGGTGAGGACGAAGAACCGGTCGCGGTCGTCGGCGCGCTGCGCATCGATCACGCCGATCTCGCCCTCGCGGCTGGCCGACACCAGACGGCCGTCCGGCAGCACCGCCAGCGCGGTGACCGCGTGCCGGTGGCCCCGGCGCTGGCGCAGCGCGAACTCGCCGTCCGGGTTCCAGATCCGGACGGTACCGCCCTCGCCGGCCGTGAGGAGGCACCAACGGCCGTCCACGGTGGCGTCGGTGACTGCGGTGATCGCCGTGGTGTGGGTCGCGACCATCCGCCAGCGCTCCTTGGTCGCGCCGTACACGAAGACGTGGTCGACGTGCGCCATCCGGACGGTGCCGTCGTTGCTCCCGGTGAGGAGATGGCGGTTCGGAGCGCCGCCGTGTCGGCGCGTCGCGGAGAGCACGGTGATCTCACCCGCGTGCCCGGACTCCCTGCTCCTCGGCCGGACGGTGCGTCCGAACAGGCTCACGGCTCCGGACTCGTGGGCCGTGGCGACGTCCGGTCCGTCCTCGTCCAGGGCGGCGGCCGCGGTGACCGGATCCTCCCGGCCGTCGACGTGACGGACCGCGATCCGCGTGCCGTCCGCGTCCCAGGCCGTGACGCCTCCGTTCTCCTGGTGGACGAGAACACCGGTGCCCCGGTACCGCGCGAGCCGCCGAACGGTGCCGCCGTACCTGGGCAGCGCGACGGTGGCGAGCGCGTGCCCGGTCTCCGCGTCCCAGTGGCGGAGCCGTTCGTCCTCCCCGGCGCTGACGACCCGTGGTACGCCGTCGACCGACAGCGTGACGACCGCCCAGACCGGACCGTTGTGCGCCTCGGCGGTCCACAGCGGGCGACCACTGGTCAGGTCCCAGCCGTGCAGCCTGCCGTTGTCGTCGCCGGTGACGGCGATCGGCCCGCCGGGCAGCTCGGCCGCGGCCACGCAGCCCACCGCGGCGCCGTGGTCGGGAAGTTGGAGCACGGTGGTGGCCGTTCGCAGGTCCCAGAGGCGGGCCGTACCGTCCTGACCCGCGGTGAGCGCGTGGGCCCGGCCGTTGATCTCCAGGGTGGTCAGGTCCCAGATCTTGCCCCGGTGCCCGATCAGGGTGGTGAGCAGCCGGGTGGCCAACGGGCGTCCGGCCGTCCAGGTGACGGTCCACGGACCGTCGGCGGACAGCGCGGCGGACAGTTCACCCAGCTGGTAGCGGGCGGCGTCGAGGGCGAGGATCTGGCGGCGTTCGTCCGGGGCGGCGGCGCTGTGGGCGCCGAGGGAGGCGCGGTAGACGACGCCGTGGGGGTGCTGTTCACCGCTGTGGTACAGCTCGGCCGACAGGGCCGCCGGGTCGGCGTGGACGAGGAACTCCGGGTCGTCCAGCAACTCGGCGAGCGCGCCCGCCTCGGCGGCGTGGCGGGCGGCGTGCCGGAGCAGGTAGTGCTCGGCGGTGGCCCACTGCGCGGGGCGGTCGGGGACGGGCCGGACATCGGCGAGCAGGCGCTCCCAGAGCGTCCGGGCGTCCAGGTCGGGGCGGGCGCGCAGCCGGTCGGCGAGGCCCTGGTGGAAGATCCGGTACAGCGGGGTGCCGTCCCCGTCGGGGGAGCGGCGCAGGTAGAAGCGGGCGGTGTCCAGGAGCGCGTCGGTCGCGTCGGTGCCGGCCACCACGCCCACCAGGCGTTCGGGCATGCCGGTGCCCTCGGCCCGGGCGATGGCGGTCAGCACCGACCGCAGGCGCTGGTCCGGCTGGTGGCCGAGGTCCAGGTCGAGGATCGCGTCGAGGGTGCGGGGGACGGCCCGGCCCAGCGCCTCCGCGTCGGCCGGGGTCCGCAGGGGCGGTCGCTGCTCCAGCAGGTACCGGGTGTAGAGACCGGCGACCAGGAACTCGCCCCACTCCGGCTCCGCCGACACCAGGGTGTCGGCGACGGTGCGGGCCAGCCGGTCGACCAGGCCGCGTTCGTGGGCGTCGTACGGCTCCGCGCGGCCCAGCAGGTCGGCGACGAAGTCGGCCAGCTCCTCCCGCAGGCGGTCCCCGGGCACCTCGCCGAGGTCGAGCAGGCCGTCCTGGCCGCGGGCAGTGTCGAGGAGCAGCTTCAGCCCGGGCTCCGGGCGGGTCGCGACCAGCACCCGGCACAGCGGTGAACCGTCCGGCCGGCGGCGGGAGATGAGTGGCGACAGCAGTGCGGTGAGCAGGTCGACGGGATGCTCGGCCTCGTCGAGCGCGTCGAGCAGCAGCACCGGCGCGGTCGGCCGGGCGTGCAGGGCGTCGATCAGTCGATCGGCCGTCCAGGGGCTGCCGCTGCTGCCGCTGCTGCCCGGCGGCAGGGGCAGCTCCCACTGGGCGGCGAGCGACGCCACGACGGCGGCCAGGCGGCGTCGGCGGGCGTGGACCACGGCCAGGCCGGGGACCTTCCGCGGCGCCGACCTCCGCAGGGTGCCCCAGACGTGCTGGGTGGGCGTGCGCAGCGCGGGGTGCGCCGCACAGGCGAGCATGCCCAGCAGCGCGGACTTCCCCACACCGGGCTTGCCGGTGACGACCTGCAGCGCCGGGCCCTGCCCGTCGAGCCAGCCGCAGAGCCGGTTCAGCTCCTCGGTGCGGCCGGTGAAGGAGGTCAATCCCTGTGTGCCGTAGGCCTGTTGGTGGCCGAGCGCGCGGCTGACGAAGTGTCCGGCGTCGGCGGTCTCGTCGAGCAGGGCGGCCAGCTCGGGGTGCGTCCCGCCGCCGCCGGGGCGGTGGCGGGGATTGCGGAAGAACCGCAGGTGGCCGAGGTCGGCGCCGAGCGCCGCCAGCGGGCGCTCGATCCGCTGCTCCGGCCCGCCCCGGCCGAGCTCCTCGACCCGGCGGGCGAGTTCGCGGCAGAAGCGGTCGATCGGGATGTATTCCAGGGACTCGTCCAGCGGCAGCGTCCCGTCCGCGAAGCCGCCGAGTACCTCGGCCACGGCGGAGCTCAGCCGGCCGTCGTACGCCGGGTCCTCGGGGCGGCTCGCGGCGACCACCCAGACCCGGCGCAGCTCCGGCCGCACCAGCCGCTCGAAATGGCCCCACACGACCCGGCCGGAGTAGCAGAGGTCGAGGAGGAGCAGGACGGTCGGGCCGCCCTCGCCCGCCCGGGCCTCCACGCCGGTGATCCAAGTGGACAGCTCGTCCGTGAGCAGCCCGTCGCCGCCGACCACGTGGAGACCGTTGGTGATCCGGTCGGACGGCTTCCCGTGCGCGAGGAGGTGGACGATCACGAAGCCCGGCCCGCTGTGCAGCGCGGCCCGCACCGCCTTCGACAGGGCCGCCGCGGTGGCGGCCGGATCGGCCGTGGTCTCCACCGGCGTGTAGCGGTACCGCTCGGTCAGGATGCCGCGCAGCCGCTCGGCGCGGTCCGGCGCGTAGGCGAGCCGCGGCCACGCGGGCGGCACCTCGTCGGCCGGATCGCCCGCCTCGCCCTCGACCCCCACCACGAGTGCACGGTGCTGCACCGGCCGTCCCCCAACTCGCCGCCTGTGTGCCCGGTCCTGCGGGCGTGATCCGGAGTCAGATTACCGAGCGGGGAGATCGGCGGGGTGCGGTGGGCCGGTGAGAAGACCGAGCGGGAGGGTCGGTGGGGTGCGGTGGGCCGGTCAGAAGACCGAGCAGCCGGACAGGGTGGTCAGGGTGTCCAGGGCGGTGACCGCGGCGACCGAGTTGCCGGCCTGGTCGAGGCGTGGGCCCCAGGCGCAGACGGCGGCGCGACCGGGGAGTATGGCGAGGATGCCGCCGCCGACGCCGCTCTTGCCAGGGAGGCCGACGCGGAAGGCGAACTCGCCGGCGGCGTCGTAGGTGCCGCAGGTCAGCAGGACCGCGTTGATCCGCTTGGCCTCGCTGCGGGACATCAGGTGGGTGCCGTCGGCGCGCACCCCGTAACGGGCGAGGAAGGAGCCGGCCAGGACCAGGTCCCGGCAGCTCGTCGTGAGGGCGCAGTGGGCGTAGTAGTGCTCCAGGACGGTCTCGACCGGGTTCTCCAGGTTGCCGTGGCTGGCGATGAAGTGGGCCAGCGCGGCGTTGCGGTGGCCGTGCTCGGCCTCGGAGGCGGCGACCACCGGGTCGGTGTCGAGCCCCGGGTTGCCGGACTCGCGGCGCAGGAACTCCCGTACCGCGCCGGAGGCGTCGCCGGTCATGGTCTGCAGGCGGTCGGTCACCACGAGGGCGCCCGCGTTGATGAACGGGTTGCGCGGGATGCCGTGCTCGGTCTCCAGCTGCACCAGGGAGTTGAAGGGGTTGCCGGACGGCTCGCGGCCGACGCCCCGCCAGAGCGTGTCACCGCCGTAGGCGACCGCGAGCGCCAGGGTGAACAGCTTGGACACGCTCTGGACGGAGAACGGCTGCTCCCAGTCCCCGACGCCGTGCAGCTCCCCGTCGACGGTGGCGACGGCCATGCCGAAGGACTCCGGGTCGGCGGTGGCGAGGGCCGGGATGTAGTCGGCGACCCTGCCCTGGCCGCGGGTCGCCCGGGCGGCCGTCTCCGCGGCCGCCAGCAGCACCGGCCAGTCCAGGTTCTCCCCGCCGGGCACACCGTTCACCGTTCGTCCTCCACGTTCTGCCGCGTTCTGCGATGCTCTGCCACGTTCACCAGCCGTCGGAGCCGCCGCGTCGGTACGGACGCGGTCTCCGGGCTGGGCTGCGCTCGGGACGGTGTCCTGCTCACTGCGGGTGGCGGCTCGCGGCAGACCGCGGCTCGGACCGGGCGCGCGCGGTGGGGGCGGCGTCCGGTCCGACCAGGATTATCCGTGTTCCGGGAGGACGGTTTCGGCAGGGGGTGGGGGTGGCGCCGCCGGGACGGGCTACGGGGCGTTGGTGGGGGCCAGGACGGGCGGGCCGGTGAGCAGGGCGCCGGCGTCGGAGTAGGGCCAGCCGTTGGGGACGCAGCCGTGCAGCCCCTTGATCTGCTGCATCATCACCGGTGCCGGCTCGCCCGGCCCCGGGCAGTCGACGTGGCCGTTGCCGAGGATGTGGCCGACCTCGTGGTTGATCGCGAGCGCGTGGTAGAGCTCGGGCTTGCCCTGGTAGAACTCGGACAGCTCGGTCCAGCGCTTGAGGTTGATGACCACCTGGTGGGTCACGCCGCAGTTCACCCAGCCGCCGGTGTCCAGCCCGTACTGGCCGCAGATCCGGTCGGTGGACTTCGGGGTGGCCAGGTAGACCGTGAAGTCCACCGGGTCGGCGGGCATCCGCTGGAAGGAGGCCGTGCCGCCGGCGGCCCAGCCGTGCCGGACGTCACCGAGGACCGCGTCCACCTCGGCGGCGAACTGCTCAGGGCTCTCCGCGATCCCGTTCTCCACCCGCACCTTGTACCGGTACAGGTGCTCGCCGGTACCGAAGCGGGCGGAGCCACCGGGCGCGGTGGTGAACGCGAGCGGGGCCGGCCCGCGCTTCCGGTCGCTCCACGGCTGCCACCACAGCAGACCGGCCGTCACCGCGGCCACCAGGGCGAGGGCGAGCGCGCCGTGCCAGGGCTTGCGGGGACGCAGCCGGCGCAGGCGCGGGCGGCGGGGCCTCGGGGGTCGGGGGCCCGGGCGGCGGAAGCCGGGGCGGCGGGAGCCGGGGCGGCGGGAGTTCGGCTCGGCCGGGGTGCTCAACGGCTGCTCCCGGCGTGCGGGGCCGTGTGGGACGGCAGGCGTACGGCGGTGGCTTCCGGTCGGTCGGGTATCGGGGCCAGTGTGGACATGGTGGAACGGCTCCAGTGCGGGGACCGGCACGGCCTGGTCGGTACGGGGGGCACGTGTTCGGGTCGTGCGTGTTCGGGTTGTGAGTGCGTTCGCGTTGTGCGTGTTCGGGTCGTTCGTGTTCGGGTGGTTCGTGTTCGGGTGTTCGGGTCGTGCGTATTCGGGTCGTATTGGGAGGAACGGGCAGGGGAGGGGCGGTGGTTCAGGCCCCTGTCGGATGTACGTCCCGGTCGGTTCCCGGAACCGCTCGATGGTGTCACCCGTGCGGCGTGTCCCTGGGACCGGGCCCCGGATTCGGGTGTGGTGGGCGGGTCGATCCGTTCCACCTGTCCGTCACGGGTACGTCTTGGGAGGCGCCGTCATGTCCACCACCGCTGTTTTCGCCGTCGAAGGGATGAGCTGCGGCCACTGCGAGAGGACGGTCAGCGCCGGGCTCTCCGCGCTGCCGGGCGTCACCGACGTCGTCGCCGACGCGCCCAACGGGCGGGTCACCGTGGCCTCCGCGCAGCCGTTGGACGAGGACGTGGTCCGCGGCGCGGTCGACGGGGCCGGGTTCACCCTGGTCGGGCCGGCCTGACGGCGGGTTCGCACGGCGCGGGTTCGCACGGCGCGGGGTCCGTCGGTCGCGACCGACGGACCCCGCCGACGTCCGGCTCAGCCCATCGTCTTCGCGCCGTCCAGGGCTTCGCGGATGATGTCGGCGTGCCCCGCGTGCTGGGAGGTCTCGGCGATGATGTGCAGCAGCACCCGGCGGGCCGACCACGAGGCGTCCGCCTGGAACCAGGGGGCCTTCGGCAGCGGGTGGGCGACATCCAGGTCGGGGAGGGTGACCACCAGCTCGTCAGTCCGGCGCGCCACCTCCTCGTAGGCGGCCAGGACGTCGGCCAGGGTCTCCCCGGGCAGCATGCGGTACTCGTCGGCCCGGCGGGCGATGTCCTCCTCGGTCCAGGTGGTGAAGTCGGGCATCGCGGACGGGCCCTCCACGATGAAGGCCGCCCACAGCCGCTCCATCGAGGTCACGTGCTTGACCAGGCCGCCCACGCACAGCTCGCTCGCGGTGGTCCGCAGGCCCGCCTGCTCGTCGGTGAGGTCACGGGTGGTGAAGCGCAGGAAGTAGCGGTGCTTCGCCAGCGCCTCCAGGAAGTCGGCGCGCTCGCCGGTGACGTTCGCCGGCACGGCGCCGGCGGTGGCGGTGGTGACGCTGCTCGCGGCGTTGGTGGTGGTCGCGGTCGTGGTCTCGCTGGTCGCGTTGGTGGTCGCGGTCATGGTTCTGGCCTTCCGTTCGGTTCCTGCTCCCTCGGACAAGAACAACGTTACGGACCATTGCGGCCACTTCCTGTCCTGAATCCCGGGAAGAATGGGACCCATGGCGAACACCAGCACCCGGACGCTTCGGCTGCTCTCCCTGCTCCAGACCCACCGGTACTGGCCCGGCGATGAACTGGCCGACCGGCTCGGCGTCTCCGTCCGCACCCTGCGCCGGGACATCGACCGCCTGCGCGAACTCGGCTACCCCGTCGAGGCACAGCGCGGCGTCGACGGCGGCTACCAACTGGCGGCCGGCGCGGCACTGCCGCCGCTGGTCATCGACGACGAGGAAGCGGTGGCCCTGGCGGTGGGCCTGCAGGCGGCGGCGGAGAGCCCGGTCGAGGGCGTCGCCGAAGCCTCAGTACGCGTGCTGGCGAAGGTCGTCCAGGTGATGCCGGCCCGGCTGCGCCGCCGGGTGGAGGCGCTGCGCGCGATGACCGTCCCGGTCGACTGGGGCGCCCACGGGGGCGTGGGCGTCGACCCGGACGTCCTCACGGTGGTGGCGCTCTCCTGCCGGGACGACGAACGGCTGCGGTTCGCGTACACCGCCGCCGACGGGCGCGGTTCGGAGCGGCACGTCGAACCGCACCGGCTGGTCTGCCTCAACCGCCGCTGGTACCTGGTCGCGTACGACCTCGACCGCGCCGACTGGCGCAGCTTCCGCCTCGACCGGCTGAGCGCCCCGCAGGGCAGCGGCGCCCGCTTCGCCCCGCGCGCCCTCCCGGCCGCCGACGCGGCGGAGTTCGTCCGTGCGGGCCTCAACGGCGTGCCCCGGCCGCACCGGGTGGAGGCGCTGGTCGACGCGCCCGCCGACTACGTCCGGGCGCGCGTCGGCCGCTGGGGCACCGTCGAGCCCGTCGCCACCGGCCGCTGCCGGCTGCTGATGACCGCCGACTCCCTGGACTGGCCCGCCATGGCCCTGGGATCACTCGGCGCCGACTTCGAGGTGATCGGCCCACCCGGCCTGCGAACGCTGCTGGAGGACTGGAGCACCCGCTTCAGCCGCGCGGCCGCCATGGCCGCCCCGGCCGCCCCGGCCGCCCCGGGCGCCCCGGGCGCCCCGGGGGAGGCGGGGGATGCCGGGGAGGCCGGGGATGCCGGGGAGGCCGGGGAGGATGCGGGGCGATCGGAGTAGGAAGTCGGGCGGGCCGACTTCTGGCGCGCCTCTGGGGGCGGGCGCGCCGCCCGTGGTGTTGCCTCGGGGAGAAATATGCAGACCGGTCTACTGATTCTCTCCCCGGAGGCGCGCTGGGATTGGGGTGACGTGCGCAAGAAGTCGGCGTGGTCGACTTCCTGCGTCGAGTGGGTCTGGGTAGGGAAGATTATGCAGACCGGTCTACTGACTTGTTGGGGGGTGGGTGGGGGCGGTGCACAGAAAGTCGGGTGGGCCGACTTCCTGCGCGGGTGCCGGAGTTGGGTGAGCACGAATATGTCGATCGGTCTACGTATTCCTGGTGCGGGCCGGGCGGGGCGGGGCGGGGGGGTGTGCGTGGGAAGTCGGGTGGGCCGACTTCTGGCGCGCCTCTGGGGGCGGGCGCGCCGCCCGTGGTGTTGCCTCGGGGAGAAATATGCAGACCGGTCTGCTGATTTGTTGGGGGTGGGTGGGAGCGGCGCATAGAAAGTCGGGCTGGTCGACTTTCTGTGGGGGTGGTGGAGTCGGCTAGGCGTAGGAATATGCAGATCGGTCTACATATTTTTCAGGGATGGGGCCGGGGTGGAGCGCGCGTGGGAAGTCGGGTGGGCCGACTTTTGGTGGGTCAGGGGGCGATGGTGTCGAGGGTGGCGCGGAGGCGGGTGAGGGCGGTGGGGAGGTCGGCGAGTGGGGGTGTGGCGAGGGCGAGGCGGAGGGCGTTGGGGTGGTGGGCGGTGGTGGCGAACGCATCGGCGGTGGAGATCAGGATGCCCTCGGCGGCGAGGGCGGCGGCCGCGTGGTCGGGGCGCTGGTGGGGTTCGAGGGTGAGCCAGAGGATGTAGGAGCTGGGGTGGGCGGTCGTGGTGAGGCCGTCGAGGGCGGCGCGGGCGATGGCCTGGCGCGCCGCGGCGTCCGTCCGGCGCTCCCGTTCCAGCCGGGCCACCGTGCCGTCCGCGAGCCAGCCGGTGGCGAGGGCGGTGATCAGGCCGGGTGCGCCCCAGGCCGCCGTGCGCAGCTGGGTGGTCGCCGGTCGCAGCAGGTGCTCGGGCAGGACGGCGAAGCCGAACCGCAGGCCCGGCGCCACGTTCTTGGACAGCCCGGCCACGTAGCAGGTGCGTTCGGGCGCGAGGGCGTGCAGGGGTGGTGGCGGCGCGGCCTCCAGGAAGGCGTACGTGCCGTCCTCGATCAGCGTGCAGCCGTGTTCGGCGGCGAGGTCGGCCAGGCGTTCACGCCGCTGCCGGTCGAGCACCCAGCCGAGCGGGTTGTGGACGGTCGGCATGGCGTACACCGCGCGTACCGGTCGGGCGTGGCAGAGCCGGTCGAGCGCGTCGAGGTCCGGGCCGGCGGGGGTGACGGGGACAGGCGCCACGTCGAGGCTGTGCGCGGAGGCGAGCAGCTTGATGCCCGGGTAGCTGAGCGCGTCCACGGCCAGGACGTCCCCGGGGCGGGTGAGGGTGCGCAGGACGCAGTCCAGCGCCTGCTGCGCCCCGCTGGTGAGCAGCACGTTCTCCGGTGCCGTGTCGACGCCGCGGTCCAGCAGGTACCTCGCAACGGCCGCCCGGTCGTGCCGGTGGCCGCCCGGGGGGTGCTGGCGCAGCAGGGCTTCGGCGTCGCCCGAGGAGGCGAGGGCTCGCAGGGCGTGCCGCAGCAGGTCGCCCTGGTCGGGGGCGAGCGGCTGGTTGAAGGAGAGGTCCGCCAGCCGCGGCACCGGGAGCGCGCGGGAGGGTTCGAGGCCGTCGTAACCGGCGCGCAGCCGGACGAAGGTGCCCCGGCCCTGTTCGCCCACCACCAGCCCGGCGGAGGCGAGTTCGGCGTAGACCCGGGTGGCGGTGGCGAGGGCGACCCGCCGTTCGCGGGCGAGGGCGCGGTGGGTCGGAAGTCGCGTGCCGGCGGGGAGCGCGCCGGAGCGGATGGCCGTCGCGTACTCGTCGACGATGGCCTTGTAGGAGGGCGGTCGCACCGGTCACCTGCCGTTCCTGGGCGTCATGCGCGTGGACATGTATCCAGGACAATAACTGGATTGTCATGGGGCGGAGTTCCTAGCCTCGATCCGTCCGGCGGTGGAGCCGGGAAACCGAGCGAGGAAGCCGAGCCGGGGAACCCGAGCCGGGAACGGAGCGCGCCCATGACCGTCCGCAGCGAGCGGGACCAGCACGTCGTCACCCTCACCATCGACCGGGAGAAGAAGCTCAACGCCCTCGATCACCCGACGATCGACGCGCTGCTCGCCGAGTTCGACCGGATCGACGCGGACGACACCGTCCGCGCGGTGATCCTCACCGGCGCCGGGCGGCGGGCGTTCAGTGCGGGGGCTGACATTCCGTCCCTGGCGGCCGACATCGCGGGCGGGCCCGAGCGGGCGCTGCGCGAGTTTGTCCGGCGCGGCCACACCCTCACCCGCCGGATCGAGGAGTTCCCCAAACCGATCATCGTGGCCGTCAACGGCCTTGCATACGGTGGTGGTTGCGAGATCACCGAGGCGGCCCCGCTGGCCGTCGCCGCCGAGCACGCGACCTTCGCCAAGCCGGAGATCTCGCTCGGCTTCCCGCCGCCCTTCGGTGGTTCGCAGCGGTTGCCGCGTCACGTCGGGCGCAAGCGCGGCCTGGAGATGATCCTGACCGGGGACCCGATCCCGGCCGCCCGGGCCGCCGAGCTGGGCCTGGTCAACTCGGTCGTCCCGGCAGGTGAACTGCTCGACGCGGCCCGGGACCTGGCCGACCGCATCACCCGGCACGCGCCGACGGCGGTGGCTGCCTGCCTCCGGGCGGTGACCCGCGGGATCAACCTCCCGATCGACGAGGGGCTCGCGGTCGAGGCGGCGGCCTTCGCGGCGACCGTGCCGACCGAGGGCGTCCGGGACGGGCTGCGGCGTTTCCTGGACCGTTCGTCCGGCTCCCGCTGACGGCGGTTCGGCAGGCGCCGCGCTCCCGGGGCCGCCCGGGTCGCCAGGAGGAGTGGAAGGCGCCAACGGGCGGGCAATGGAGAGGAATCGGGCGACGTCGGGCACTTTCGGGATCTGCTCGGGCGCCGGACGGGGACCTCGCGGGAGAACGTACGGTCGGGGGCCGCCGGCGGCGTGCCGGTGGTCGCGGAGCACGGCGCGCGGGCGGTGGGGCAGTGGCGGTCAGACGGTTCCTGGGTGCCGCGCCGGGAGGGTGGGCCCGGCGCCGCAGTGGGCGGCGACCGTGTCGGCGAAGGCGCGGGCCAGAGGGCACAGATTGGCCCAGTCGCGGATGGCCCAGCCGGCGGTGAGGGCGGGCAGGTCGGGGAGCGGGAGCAGCCGCAGGCCGGGGTGGCCGGGTCCCTGCCACTGGGGGAGGGCGGGGACGACGGCGTGGCCGAGGCCGAGTTCGGCGAGCAGGATCGCGGTGTCCCAGTCCGCGACGCTGGTGTCGAAGACCGGTCGGATACCCGACTTCCCGAGCCAGGCGTCGAGTTGGGAACGGGCGACGGAGTTCTGCGGCAGCCCGATGAGCCGGGCGTCCTGGAGGTCGGCGGGTTCGATGCGGGCCCTGGTGGCGAGCGGATCGCCCGCGGCGACGGCCAGGACCCACGGCAGGTCGACGACCGGCCGCTGGTCGATGCCGCGGACCGGGGTGCCGAGGGTGATCCAGGCCAGGTCGACCCGTCCGGCGGTGAGCGCCTCCAGGCAGCTGCGGCTGGACACCTCCGTCTGGAACTCCAGGCTGACCTGGGGGAAGCGCCGCCGGAAGTCCACCACGGCCGCCGACATGAAGTGCCGGATACTGGTGGCGCCGGTGGTGATCCGGACGGATCCGCCCTCGCCGCGCGCGAGTTCGGCCACCCGGTGCAGTGCGTGGTCGATGCTGCCGAGGCCGGTGGAGACGGCCGCCTGGAGCAGGCGGCCCGCCTTGGTGGGCACCACCCCGCGCGAGTGGCGCTCGATCAGGGCGAGACCGAGCTCGCGTTCGAGCCGCTTCACGTGCTGGCTGACCGCGGACTGGGTGCAGTGGAGGTCGCGGGCGACGGCGCTGAGCGAGCCGGCCCGGCAGACCGCCGCGAAGACGCGGAGATCGTCGATGGTCACGGGGACCCAAGGTATCGCTTGGAGATGCCCCAGCAAACCGGCGGATTGACTTGGGGGTTCGGCGGGCTCGATCATCGATTCCGGGCCCAGGGCGGCAACCCGCCCGCTGCCCCCGCGGCGTTCCGGACGCACAGGCGGGGGCAGCGGGCGGGTGTCGACCCGCATCGAATCGCTACCTGCACGACGTGCACCACGTGGATGACCAGAAGGGGGAACGGAATGCGCTACGCCGACGGTCCGGGGACGGTCTGCGAGATCTTCGTCCAGGCACCGGTGGAACGGGTGTGGGAGCTGGTGACGGACATCGACCTGCCCACCCGGCTCAGCCCGGAGCTCCAGCGCGTCGCCTGGCTGGACGGCGCGGACGGACCGGCGCCGGGCGCCCGCTTCGAGGGCCACAACCGCCGTGAGGGCCTGCCCGACTGGCGGACGGTCTCCGAGGTGACCGAGCTGACCGAGCCGGCAGGGGTAACCGAGCCGACCGAGCCGGTCGGTTCCGTCGACCCCACCCGCCCCCGCGTCTTCGCCTGGGCCGTGATGGACGCCGACGGCTGCTACGGCGAGCCGGTGTCCGAGCCGGCCGGTGCGCTGGCGCGCTGGCGCTTCGACCTGACCCCCGAGGACGGCGGCACCCGGCTGCGCCAGTCGGTGGTGATCGGCCCGGGCCGCAGCGGCATGAGCCGCATCATCGACGCCAGGCCCGAGATCGAGGAGAAGGTCGTCGACTTCCGGCTGGGCGAGCTGCGCACGGCCATGACGGCCACCCTCGAAGGCATCAAGTCGCTGGCCGAGCAGGGGGAGTAGTCCCCGTCCGACGATCGATCCGGGCTGTCCGGGCTGTCCGGGCTGTCGAGGCTATCCGGGTGCCCGGGCCGCCCCGGTCGGGTGAGACGGGTGCGGGTTCGCCGAAGGAGCGGTGAGGTGGCACGGGTGGCGTGGGCGGGCTCCGAGGTCCGCTGGATCGGGCAGCTCGGCCGACGACTCGTCGTGGTGCGGGAGGTGGACGGTCAGCGGATCCTGCAGGTCGACGACTGGTCCACCGTGGTCGACGAGCGGACCGCCGTCCACCACCGCACCGGGTTGCTGCACCACCGCCTGGTGGTGCAGCAACCCGGTCGGCCCCCGGTCGAGTTCCGCTACCGGCTGCCGTGGCCGATCCGGTCGGCCCCGTTCTGGGCGGCCACCTACGACCTGTGGTCGGCCGAGGCCGACGATCCGGGACTGGACGTCGTCGCCCTGCTGGGCGGCACCGACGACTGGGTGTGAGACCGGTCCGGTCGGCAGCAGCGGCGACGCCCCGGGGCGAGGGGGTCGACCGGGAGCAGCGGGGCCCCCCCGGGCCGGGGGGGGGGGGGGGGGGGGGGTGGGGGGGGGGGGTAAACCGGGGGCGGGTGCGGGGGGGCG
>NZ_JBEOUW010000005.1:0-34874 GCF_040303045.1 Kitasatospora sp. NPDC096140 | reverse complement strand
CCCGCCGGCCCACTACATCGGCGCCGTCGAGTCCATCCCGTGGATCGTCCCGATCGTCCAGAAGCTGCTGGTCGGGCCCGGGGGCGGGAGTGGCCGTCAGGTGCTCACCCGGGAGCCGGTCCGGCGCAGCGCCAGCCGGGGGCCGGGAGCAGGCCGGCCGCCAGGGCGATGGCCAGGCAGACGCCGACGGTCAGCGCCACGGTGGACCAAGGCAGGTCGAGGGCGACCCGGGTGCCGAGCTGCGCGGCGAGGCCGGAGCGCAGCCCGAGCAGGGTGACCAGCGCGACGGCCAGGCCGAGCGCGGTGCCGATGCCGACCGCCGGGGCCGACTCGGCGGCGACGACCCCGAGGACCTGACGGCGGGTCGCGCCGGACAGCCGGAGGACCGCGAAGTCCGCGGCCCGCTCGGCGGTCGCCATCAGCAGGGTGTTGGCGATGGCGAGGCAGGTGTAGCCCAGCGACATGCCGATCAGGATGACCAGGAAGATCCGGACCAGCGCGTCGTCCGCGGAGTCGGGACGGGCGCCGTACTCGGCGGTGCTCAGTGACTGCGCGCCGAGCGGGGCGAGGACGGCGTCCAGGGCGGGGGACGGGGTGGCGTCGGCGGTGTAGACGACCGAGGTCAGTGCCGAGGGGTCGTGCGCCCGGACGGTGCCGGTGGTCAGCAGGACGCTCGCGATGGTGGAGTCGTCGGTGATCTCGGCGACGACCGTGAGGTCCACGGTCCGCCCGTCCTCGAAGGTGACCGGGGCGCTGCGGCCGGTGGACCAGCCCAGCCAACGCGCGGTGGAGGCCTTGACCACCGCGGTGTTCTCGCCGGTCAGGCCGTCCAGCGCGCCGGCCGTGACGGTCATCCCGGTGCGCGCCCTGCGGAAGGCCGCCTCGCTCATCCCGACCACGCCGACGTGGTCGGTGCCGCCGGTGTAGAGCCGGGTGGGCAGCAGTGAGGCACCGCCCGGCACCGCGGCGACGGCGGCGTCCGAGAGCCCGGGGGCATGGTGCGGGATGACCACCGCGGTGGCCTGTTGACGGACGGTCTCCTCCAACGCGTAGCCGGTGGCCCGCAGCTGGAACAGGCCCGCGATCAGCACCGCGAAGCCGACCGTGACCAGCACCGGCGCGGCGGTCGAGGCGGTGCGCCGGACGGCGGTCAGCGCGCTCTCCCGGGCCACCAGGCGGGTGGCGCCGCGGAGCCCGGACAGCGGTCACCAGACGGCGCGGACGACCGGCGGGACCATCGCGGGCAGGAACAGGGCGAGGCCGACGATCGGCGCCATGGCCGCGTAGAGGGCGTTGTTGATCATGCTGTCGGACGCGCTGTCGGCCGCTCACGACCCGCTGCAGCGGCTGAGCCCCAAGGAGCAGGAGGTGCTCGGGCTGATCGCCGAGGGCCGCTCCAACGCGGCCATCGCCCGGCGCCTGGTGGTCACGGAGGCCACGGTGTCCAAGCGGGTCGCGAGCATCTTCACCAAGTTCGACCTGCCCCAGGCGCCGGACGACCACCGGCGGGTGCTGGCGGTGCTGGCGGTGCTGCGGTACCTGGGGGCCTGAAAGGGCGTCCGGCCTCCCCGCGCGGGGCGTCCGGCCTTCCCGTGCGGGGTCAGCGGCCTTTGCTCGGGCGGGGGTTGCGAGGCTTTCCTTCGGCCTCGGTCTCGGCCTCGCGGAGCGCTGCAGCGATGGCGTGGAAACCGCGGCGCTCGGCGTGGGCGCGGGCGGTGGTGCCGTCGGCGTCGGGAAGGAGGGGGTCGGCGCCGTGGGCGAGGAGGATGCCGACGATCTCGCGGTGGGCGGCACCGCCGTCGCCGAGCAGGACGGCTTCCAGGAGGGCCGTCCAGCCGAGGTCGTTGACGTGGTCGACGTCGATCGCGGTCTCGGTGAGCACCGCGCGGACGTAGGCGACGTGGCCGCGTTCGGCGGCGGGGATGACCGACACCCCGCCGTAGCGGTTGCGGCGGGTGAGGTCGGGCCGACCGGGAAGCAGGGCGCGCATCATCGGGACGCTGCCGGTGATGCCGGTGACCAGCCAGGGGCTGTTCAGCGCGCGGTCCTGCGCGTTGACGTCGGCGCCGGCCCCGACCAGCAGCCGGGCGACGGCGACCCGGTCGGCGAAGACGGCCCGCAGCAGCGCGGTGCGGCCCTCGGCGTCCCGCGCGTCGACGGCCGCGCCCGCGGCCAGCGCCGCGCCGGCGGCGTCGAGGTCGCCGCGTTCGGCGGCCTCCAGCAGCGACCGGTCGGCGGGGGAGAGCGGGCGGTCGGTCATGGCGGGGGTTCCTCCACGGGGTGGGTGGTCGGCGGGTGCTTCCAGCCTGACCTCTGCGGCACGTTCCGGCGTCGGCGGGGCGGTCGGTCGAGTCGGGCGGAACGGAGGACGGCCGGGT
Organism: Kitasatospora sp. NPDC096140; assembly: GCF_040303045.1. NCBI lineage: Bacteria > Bacillati > Actinomycetota > Actinomycetes > Kitasatosporales > Streptomycetaceae > Kitasatospora > Kitasatospora sp. NPDC096140. Next base: position 32,496 of record NZ_JBEOUW010000005.1, on the reverse strand, counting down.
CATCCGATCGGATGACCCGGCCGTCGGCGATCACCGCGACAGGGTGAGCGGGTGGTCGTGCAGGTGTGCAGGCGGGTGGTCGTGCGGTTTGCGAGGGCCCGTCGCGGTCACCAGGACAGCGGGTAGCGGACCGGGTGACCGCCGATCCGGCCGGGCAGCAGGCCGATGACGACCAGCAGCCCGGTCGCCAGCGCCAGCAGGGGCAGGAACGGCACGGGATGCGGCGCCTGCAGGACCACGATCACGGCGGTGGCCGCCGCCGGGGAGTGCGAGAGGTGGGTGAGCATCATCGCGCCCAGCGAGAGCCCGGCGGCGATGGCCGCGCCCCAGGCGGTGCTGCCGGTGACGGCGAGGGTGGCGTAGCCGATCAGGGCCGCCATCAGCTGACCGCCGACCAGGTTGCGGGGCTGCGAGATCGGCAGGCCGGGCGCGCCGTGCACCAGTGCCGCGCTGGCCGCCAACGGGGGGATCAGCAGGGGCTGGCGGAGCAGCACACCCACCGCGACGAGCAGGAGCAGGGCGCCGATGGCGAAGACGGTGGCCCGCAGGGCGTGCAGCCGGTGCGGTCCGGGCGTGGCGGCGGGCGAGGGCGTGGGCATGCGTGAGTGCTCCGGATGGGGGATATGGACCCGGAGATGATAAACAGACTGTTGAGGAAAAGGTGGGATGTTTTGCCTGATGGGCAAGATCGCCCCCGAGTCGACCGGGGTTGCCTTGCCCCCACCGGCGGTTCGCGCCGGGCGACCCCGGCGCGCCGGGTCAGCCCGCGCTGATCAGCGTCGTCGGGAGGTAGCCGGAGGTTATGCCCAGCTCCCACCCGTGGGCCTGGACGGCGAGCGCGGCGAGGGCGATCGGGACGACCGGGAGCAGTGTCCGGGGCCAGGCCGTCGAGGGCGTGCTGTTGCGGTGTCGGGCCAGACGGGCGGTGAGCGCCTCCTCGAAGGCCGCCCGGTCGTCGTCCAGCAGGACCCGCAGCAACTGCTGGTCCTGGCTCAACCCCTCCGGCGCCGCCTCGCCGGCGGCGTCCAGGGCCCGGGCGGCGGCCGCGCGCCCGTCGGCGTCCGGCTTGCGCAGCGGTACGGGCCCGGGGGCGATCCACGGCGACCGCTCCGTCGGGACGACGAAGAGGTACGAGCGGAGCGCCTCCATCTCGGCGAGGGCGGCGGGGTCGGAGACCGAGGTGAGGTCCGAGTGCGGCAGGCCGTCACGGACCGCGGGCGCGTAGTCGTCGGTGAGCAGCGGGCCGAGCATCCGCTCCCGGTTCCGGATCAGTCCGCTGATCACGCACATCGCGAAGGCCTCCACCCACGTCGCGGCGGTGGGCGCGAAGTCGACGGTGGCGCCGAAGCGGATGTCCTCGCTGTCCAGCGTCGTGCCGATGTACGGGAAGGGGACGTCGAAGTCGCCCCGGGGGAAGCAGCCGAGCTGAAGCACCCCGAGGGCGCACTCCGCCGCCGTCCGCAGGGCCGCGCGGGCGTCGGCGCCGGCGAGCGTCGGGTCCTCCAGGGTGAGGGCGCCGAGGTGGTCGAGCAGCTCCTCGCCCATCGAGCGGACGGACCCGATGGTCAACTCGTCCTCGATGTCGTACCAGTGGCCGAGGACCCGTCCTCGGATGTCCCCCAACGCGTCGCGGATCCGCTGGTGGACCACCGTGTGGCACGTCACTTCCACCACTTGCTGCTACCTCCCCGTCGGCGGCGCGGCACTCGTTCCGCGACCCGTAGCTGATGGAGAGGGACGCTAACAGCGACCACTGACAAGGCCCGGAGTGCGGAGGAGGCGGGTCGCACGGGCCAGGTGCGGGAGGAGGTGGAGGTGGAGGTGGAGGCGCACGGGTGGTCGGCGGCCAGGGCCGGGCTGCCGGGGTCCGTGGCCGCCGTGCGGTTGTCGGATGATCGGATAGGGATGTGACGCAACGTCAGGCGTCAGGTGTCAGGCGTCAAGCGGCCGGAATCGAGGCCTCGGGCGCCGGACGCCTGACGCCGGTCGTCGGCGTTTCAGGTGGAGTGGACGAACTGCTGGTAGCAGGCGACGTCGTACTGGGAGGGCGCGCCCGCATTGCTGTAGGCCTGTCCACCCTTGCCACCGTTCGGTTGGCTGCCGAAGCCCGGCTCGTCGAAGGGGGAGCCGGGGGAGGAACTGGTGTGTCCCGGAGTGTGTCCGCCGGCCGCCAGGAAGTCCTGGCAGGTCTGGTTCGGCGGCCCCGGCTGGTTCGGGGTCGGGTTCGCGAACGCGACGGACGCGCCACCCAGGCAGAGGAGTCCGGCGAGCAGCCCGGTGGCCGCGGTACGGAGCATCGTGCCTCCTCGGTCGGGCACGTACGCGGGACCGGGCGGCCCCGCGCCCCCGTTCAGGGGTACGGAGCGGGATTGCCCGGTGTTCAGAGCCGCGGTGGCCGGTCGGCCGATGCGCCGCCGGGTGTGACGAGGCGGCTGCCGAAGTCGTGGTGCTCGCCGTGGAACCCCCCTGCCACTACCAGATTATCGCCCCCCAGGGGGCTTGCGGCAAGGCCCCGGTCGTCCCTCAGAATCGACGGCTGTAAGGCCATGACCTGCGGAAACGGAGTCGTGAGATGCGTGTGTTGTTGACGACGTGGGGCTCGCGCGGAGATGTCGAACCGCTGGCGGGGCTGGCGGCGGCGTTGCTGGGGCTTGGGGCGGACGTGCGGGTGTGCGCGCCGCCGGACGAGGAGTTCGTGGACCTGCTGGCCCGGATCGGGGTGCCGCTGGTGCCGCTCGGTCCGACGGTGCGCTCGGTGGTCGCCGGCCCGAAGCCGCCGACCATGCAGGACGCGTTCCGGCTCGCCCCCGAGCTGGTCGCCGCGCGGTTCGAGGTGCTCACCGCCGCGGCCGAGGGCTGCGACGTCATCCTGGCCACCGGTCTGATGCCGGCCGGCGCCCGGGACGTGGCCGAGCACCTCGGCATCCGCTACGTGCTCGCCTGCTTCCACACCCTGGGACTGCCCTCGCGGCACTTCCGGCCCGGAGCCCGGCCCGGCACGCCGTCCCCCGAGGGCGAGACCGACCACCGGGTGCTGTGGGAGCAGGACGCCCAGCGGGTGAACGGGCTGTACGGTGAGGCGCTCAACCGACACCGGGCGGCGCTCGGCCTGCCGCCGGTCGACAACGTCCGCGACCACGTCCTCACCGACCGGCCGTGGCTGGCGGCGGACCCGGTGCTCTGCCCGTCGCAGGGCATGACGGAGCTCGACCCGGTGCAGACCGGGGCGTGGATCCTGCCCGACGACCGTCCGCTGCCGGCCGACGTGGAGGCGTTCCTGGAGGCCGGCGAACCGCCCGTGTACGTGGGCTTCGGCAGCATGGCCGCCCACGCCCCGGACGGCATCGCCCGGATCGCGATCGACGTGGCCCGCGCCCACGGCCGCCGGGTGATCCTGGCCCGGGGCTGGGCCGGCCTGGCCCCGGTCGATGACGGGGACGACTGCTTCGCCGTCGGCGAGGTCAACCAGCAGGCGCTGTTCCGCCGGGTCGCCGCCGTCGTCCACCACGGCGGCGCGGGCACCACCACCACGGCCGCCCGGGCGGGCGCGCCCCAGCTGGTCGTGCCCCGGATCGCCGACCAGCCATACTGGGCCGCCCGCGTGGCCGAGCTGGGCATCGGCGCGGCCCACCTCGACCCCGCGCCCACCGTCGATTCGCTGTCCGCCGCGCTGGCCACGGCCCTGGCCCCCGAGACCCGTACCCGCGCGCTGGCCGTGGCCGGGACCATCCGCGCCGACGGGGCGACGGTGGCCGCGAAGCTGCTGTTCGAGGCCGCGGCCGCCCAGGAGGAGCCGTACGGCGCCGGGTGAACCGGACGGCGCCCGCGTCGGGGCGAACGGGCTTGTCGGACCGGTGAGTTCCGCGATCGGACCACCGCCCCGACGCCCGGTCGGCGTCGGGTGTCGGCTCACGCCGGGCCCTGATCCGGCACCGTTCCGGCGACCGGGCTCCGGCCGTCGGCGGTGTCGGTTAGGGTGCCCACCGGCGCGCCCGGCCACCGCAGGCCGGCGCGAGGGGAGGGCGGCATGACCGACGGAACGCGCGAGGGAGCCGGGAGGGACGGCGACGGCATCCAGTGGCTCGCGGACGTCGGTCGGCCGGACGCCGGTCGGCCGGGCACCGGACTGCCGGGAACGGGCGGGCCCGACGCGGACGGCGAGGTCGGCGGTGTGGTGTTCGCCCGCGGGATCCCGCCGGAGGAACTCGCCCGCCGGATGGGCGCCGACCCGACCGCCGGGACCGTGCCGATCAGCGGCGCCGAGATCCGGGCCCTGGACATCGACGTCTACCGCCCGGGCGACGACGGCGACGGCGTGGTCCGCGTCGGCGAGTGCGGCGGCTGGTCGTTCGCGATCGAGTACGGCGACTCCACCGGCGGCGAGCTGCTCACCGAGATAGCGCGCGACGGCGTCGAGGTCGTCCACTTCCGCCCGATGCCGGAACAGCCGCCGGCGCTGCTCGACTACGCCCGGGACGGCGCCGTGCTGTGCGGCTTCGGCCTCGGCGAGGAGCGCTGGCGCTGGGGCCAGGAGCCCGACCTGCTGGTGCCGGACCTGGTCGCCGCGTGCGTCCTGGAGGCGGACGGCGTCACCCCCTGCGGCCCCGAGGGCGAAGGCCCGGCCGCCCGCCGCACCCTCGCCGCCGTCGAGCGGCGCTTCGGTCTGAGCCTGCCCCGGACCGCCTTCGACGGGCTGCGCCTGCGTGCGTACGCCGTCCGCGGCACGCCGGGGATGGAACCGGGGTGAGCCGCGGGTGCGAGCCGTGCGGGCCCCGGTGGTGACGGCCGTGACCGGGGCCGCGGCGAACGCGACGCAGACAGCGCTGAGCGCGGCGATCGCGAACACCGGGAACAGGATGGACATCGCGGTCATGGCTGCCTCCTCTCCGGGCCCCGACGGCGGGCCCCGACGACCGTCATCGTTGCGCGCTTCCGGCCCTCCGCACATGTGCCGATCGGGAGGTTCCTGGGCCGGGATTCCCGGTGTGCCCCTGCCGATCGGCAGGGGCAGTAGGGCTGGGAAAGACGGGGTGAGCCGGTGGGGCCAGGAGGCCGGTCGGAGGGGCCGGGCCGCCTGAGACCCCGGGACAGGGCGTGAGCCGGGGCTGACGCCGAGGCCGGCGACCCTCGCCGGGATCCGCACCGCACGGCCGGGAACACCTCGGCCGCACCGGCCAGTTGGCACCCGCCCCGGCTGCCCCCGTTACCCCACCGGCGGCTCGCCCGGCTGCCGCGGGCGCCAGGCGGCGAGGTGGGCGGTGAGGACGGCGGCCGGGTCGGGGGTGGTGTCGCGGAGGGCGACCATCGCCGCAGTGATCACGTCGCAGAGCTCGCCCTGCAGGTCGGCCAGGGTGTGGCTGACGCCCTTGCGGGGATTGGCGCCGAGGACGCCGAGCAGGGCCTCGGCGACCTCCCCGGCCTCCTCCTGGACCTTGACCACCTGGAGCGTCAGCAGCGGCTGACCGATGCCCGCCCGGTGTTCGGAGAGGTGGCGGTGGACGGCGTCGATCACGGCCCAGTCCCCGGCGCGGGAGGCGGGCCGGGGGCCGGTGTCCCGCTCGTCGTCTCGCAGGCGGGGCGGGACCTCCCGGCGGGCGTCGGTGACGAAGACGTCCACGCCGTCGGAGTCGGTGCGGCCGTCCTCGTCCGGTGCGGTGGTGTCGCTGCTCAACTCGCCCTCCGTGGCACGGTTCCGGCGCCCGGTGCGGCCGGACGGCGGTAAGCGTGCCACCGGGTGGGGCGGTTGAACCCTCACCCGGGCGGCCGGTGGCAGGACGGGCGGCGCGCGCCCCCCGTCCGGAGGCTTCGGGCGGGTTGTGCCGGGTCGCGGCGCCTAGGGTCCATGGTGACCGGCCGACCCGAGAGGTGGACCCACCCCATGCACACCGCCGTCCGCGGCGCCGGAGCGCTCGGCCTGACCGCGCTGCTGCTCGCCGCCGCCACCGGATGCCAGGGTGAGGGGTCGTCCGCCGCCGAGCCCGCGCCCACCTCCCCGGCCATCGGCGCCTCGGCGACCGCCACCGGGCTCGCCGCCCAGCGACTGGACTGGCACGCCTGCGCCGCCCCGAGCGCCGCCCAGGGCGGCGGCACCGCACCCGCCGCGGACTGGCAGTGCGCCACCCTCAAGGCCCCGCTCGACCACAGCCGGCCGGACGGACCGACGATCGACCTCGCGCTGATCCGCAGCAAGGCCAAGGACGGGCAGCACCGGATCGGCTCGCTGCTCTTCAACTTCGGCGGCCCCGGCGCCTCCGGCGTGGCGACCCTGCCCGCCCTCGCCCCGAGCTACGCCTCCCTCAACAGCCGCTACGACCTGGTGAGTTTCGACCCGCGCGGGGTGGGCGCCAGCGCCGGGGTGACCTGCCTGGACGACCGGGCGCTGGACGCCTCCGCGACCGTCGACAGCACCCCCGGCGACCCGGCCGCCGTGAAGGCCCTCGACGACAGCAACGCCCGGTTCGTCGCCGCCTGCGAGCACAACTCGGGCGCGGTGCTGCCGTACGTGGACACCGAGAGCGCCGCCCGGGACATGGACCTGATGCGGCAGGTGCTGGGCGACCGGCAGCTCTCCTACTTCGGCATCAGCTACGGCACCCAGCTCGGCGGCGTGTACGCGCACCTGTTCCCGCAGCAGGTCGGTCGGATGGTGCTGGACTCCGTGGTCGACCCGACCAAGGACCCGCAGCAGTCCGCGCTCGGCCAGGCCCAGGGCTTCCAACTAGCCCTCGACGACTTCATGAAGGCCTGCGCGGCCCGGGTCGGCGCCTCCTGCCCGACCGGCGCGGGCGGTGCCGAGGGGACGGCGAAGGTCACCGCGCTGGTGCAGCAGTTGGAGCGGTCGCCGCTCCCCACCGCGGACGGGCGGCAGCTGACCGAGACCCTGGGCGTCACCGGCATCGCCGGCGCCCTGTACAGCCAGGAGACCTGGCCGGTGCTGGCGGCCGGGCTCACCGAGGCGATGGAGCAGGGCACCGGCACCACGCTGCTCCAGCTCGCCGACGGCCTGAACGGGCGTGACGCGCAGGGGCACTACAGCAACCTGAACGCCGCGAACCGGGCGGTCGGCTGCGTGGACTCGCGGCAGCGCTACTCCGACCAGGACGTCCAGCAGCAGCTGCCGCAGTTCCAGGCCGCGTCCCCGGTGTTCGGCGCGTTCACCGCCTGGGGCCTGACCGGCTGCACCGGTTGGCCGGTGCCGGGCAAGGGCGACCACCCGGAGGTCGCCGCCGCGGGCGCGGCCCCGATCCTGGTGGTCGGCACCACCGGCGACCCGGCCACCCCGGTCGAGGGCGCCCACGCGATGGCGCAGCAGCTCGGCCCGGGCGTCGGCGTCACCGTCACCCTGCACGGCGAGGGCCACGGCGGCTACAACACCGGCAACCCCTGCCTGAAGCAGACCGTGGACGCCTACCTGCTGGACGGTACGGTGCCGGCGGACGGGACGACCTGCAGCTGAGGAGGGGTCGTCGGGAGAAGTGGCCCAATGGAATCGGTGATGATTGGCTCTGTTGAGTGGTCCACTTCGCCGTTAGGCTCATCGACGTGACGAACAACGCGACCCACGTGACCGACGCTTCCAACGCTTCCGATGTTTCCGACGTTTCCCTTGCTTCCGGTGTTTCCGAGGTTTCCGGAGTTTCCGAACTGACCGACGGCCGACCGGGGACCACCAAGGTCGACTTCTACTTCGACCCCGTCTGCCCGTTCGCCTGGATCACCTCCCGGTGGATCCTGGAGGTCGACCGCCACCGCGAGCTCGACCTCACCTTCCGGGTGATGAGCCTGTCCGTCCTCAACGAGGGCCGCACCGACCTTCCCGAGCGCTACCAGCGGCTGATGACCACCGGCTGGGGCCCCGTGCGGGTCTGCATCGCGGCCGCCGAGAAGCACGGCCAGCACGTGCTGCGCGACCTCTACACCGAGCTCGGCACCCGCCTGCACGACCAGGACCGGCCCGCCGACGACGCCGTCATCCGGGAGGCCCTGGTCGCGGCCGGGCTGCCCGAGGAGCTGGCCGACGCGGCGAACAGCACCCAGTACGACATCGCCCTGCGCAAGAGCCACCACGAGGGCATGGACCCGGTCGGCGAGGAGGTCGGCACGCCGACCATCCACGTGGACGGCGTCGCCTTCTTCGGGCCGGTGCTGACCGCGATACCCCGCGGGGAGGACGCCGTGCGGGTCTTCGAGGGCGTCCGGCTGCTGTCCGGCTACCCGAAGTTCTTCGAGCTCAAGCGGACCCGGACGGGCTCGCTCGACTTCTCCTGACCCCGCCGGGGGCCGCGGCCGGCTCGGCCGGGGACCGCGGACCCGGTGCCCGACGGGGGTGGGCGCCGAGTCCGGGGTTTCGGGACAGCCCCTCTTCGGGCTCCCGTCCTGGCGCGGAGCGTCCGACCATGGAGACGGAGGCTCCGTGGCCCCGAGAGGCGGTGAGCGTGGATGATCGCACGAATCCGGCTGCGCGCCGGCCGGAACCCCGCGACACCGCCGGACTCCGATCCCCGACCCGAACCGGGACCCGGACCGGCGCCCGGAGTCGAACCGGGACCCGGACCCGGACCGGCGCCCGGAGCCGAACCGGGACCCGGTCCGACGGGCGAGCGCGGCCCCGGGCCCGGTCCGACGGGCAAGCGAGGCCCCGGCCAGGGCCCCGGCTGGAATCCCGGCCCGGGGCGGAACCCAGGCCCGGGGCGGCCCGGCCAGGGCCCCGGGGGCGGCCCGCCCAAGCCGCCGCCGCCCTCGTGGCGCCGCTGGCTGCTGCCGGTCGCCGTCCTGGTGACGCTGCTCCTCCTGGTGCTGTTCTCCAAGCCCGGCACGCCCGGCAACCGCTACGCCTACACCGACTTCGTCAACCGCGTCGACACCGGACAGGTGCAGACGGTGAACGTCAGCGACACCGGAGCGGTGAGCGGCACGCTCAAGGACGGCACCCGCTTCACCAGCCAGATCCCGACCGCCCTGGACACCTCCCACCTCAGCCAGGCGCTCGGTGACCAGCACGTCACCGTCACCGGCACCCGTTCCGGCGGCAGCTCGATCTGGTCCACGCTGTTGCTGTTCCTGCCGCTGCTGCTCTTCGGCGGCCTCTTCCTCTGGTCGGGCCGGATGGCCGCCCGGTCGCTGGGCGGCGGGCTGAGCGCCATCGGCCGCTCCCGGGCGAAGATCATCGAGGCCGAGCGGCCGGCCACCGGGTTCGCCGACGTCGCCGGGTACGAGGGGGTGAAGCAGGAGGTCAGCGAGGTGGTCGACTTCCTGCGCAGCCCGGAGCGGTACGCCGCCGCCGGGGCCAAGGGGCCGCGCGGGGTGATCATGGTGGGGCCGCCGGGTACCGGCAAGACCCTCCTGGCCCGGGCCGTCGCGGGGGAGGCCGAGGTGCCGTTCCTGTCCGTGACCGGCTCCGGGTTCGTCGAGATGTTCGTCGGCGTCGGCGCCTCCCGGGTCCGCGACCTCTTCGAGGAGGCCCGCAAGCGCGCGCCGTCGATCGTCTTCATCGACGAGATCGACGCCGTCGGCGCCCGCCGGGCGGGCGGCACCCGGATCGGCGGCAACGACGAGCGGGAGCAGACCCTGAACCAGCTGCTCGCCGAGATGGACGGCTTCGACCAGAGCACCGGCATCGTCGTCATCGCCGCCACCAACCGGCCCGACGCCCTCGACCCGGCGCTGCTGCGCCCCGGCCGCTTCGACCGGCAGGTCACCGTGCCGCTGCCCAACCAGGCCGAGCGGGCGGCCATCCTCACCGTGCACACCCGGGGCAAGACCCTCGCCCCGGACGCCGACCTGGACCGGATCGCCCGCGGCACCCCCGGTTTCTCCGGCGCCGACCTCGCCAACCTGGTCAACGAGGCCGCCATCAACGCCGTCCGCGCCGACCGCGCCACCCTCACCGCCGACGACCTCGACGCCGCCCGCGACCGGGTGCTGCTCGGCCGCCGGGAGTCCTCCAACGCGCTGCTGCCCGAGGAGCGGCACGCCGTCGCCGTGCACGAGTCCGGGCACGCCCTGATGGCCGCGCTGTGCGAGCACGCCGATCCGGTCGCCAAGGTGACCATCCTCCCGGCCGGGGTCGCCCTCGGTGCCACCGAGCAGCTGCCGGAGGCGGAGCGGCACCTCTACAGCGAGGGCTACCTCACCGACCTGCTCACCGTCCAACTCGGTGGCAGGGCAGCCGAGTTGGTGGTGTTCGGCGAGGGCTCCACGGGCGCCGCCAACGACCTCGCGAACGCCACCACGGTGGCCACCCGGATGGTCCGCGAGTTCGGCCTCTCCCCGGAGCTCGGCCCGGTCGGCTATTCCAGCGGCAGTCCGCACTACCTCGGTGACAGCCCCGAGGACCTGCTGCGCCGCCCGTACTCCGAGCAGACCCAGCGCGCCGTGGACGAGGCGGTCGCGGGCCTGCTGCGGCAGGCCGAGCGTCGGGCCGTCGGCCTGCTGACCGAACACCGGCACCACCTGGACGAGCTGGCGAGCCTGCTGGTCGCCCGGGAGACCGTGGACGGCCGCCTGGTCCTGGAGATCCTGAAGCACCCGGGGAAGCGCCCGGCGGAGCCGGCGCGCCCGGCCGGGCCGACGCGCCCGGTGTCACTGACCAAGGCGGAGGATCCTCAGGCGGACGGGGACCGGGGCGCGGACGGGGTCCGGGGCGTGGACGGGGACTGAGACAGGGACCGGGTCGCGGACGGGGACCGGGTCGCGGGCGGTCGCTCGAAGAAGGTCTCCAGCACGACGGTCGCCTGCGTCCCGCTCACGCCCTCGATCGCGTAGAGCCTGCGCAGCACGTCCTGGAGCTGCTCGGTGGTCGCCGTCCGCACCTTGACCAGCACCGAGGCGCTGCCCGCGATGACGTGCGCCTCCACGATCTCGGGGATCGCGGCGAAGGCCTGCGCGGAGTCCCCCATCCAGGCCGAGGAGTCCACCATCACGAAGGAGAGCACCCCCAGCCCGAGGCCCTTCGGGTCCACCTCCACCGTGGTGCGGCGGACCACGCCGCGCTCGCGCAGCTTGCGCACCCGCTCGTGCGCTGCCGCCGCGGAGAGCCCCACGGCCCGGCCCAGGGCCGCGTAGGCCTGCCCGGCGTCCTGCTGCAACAGGGTGAGCAACGCGCGGTCGGTGTCGTCGAGATGATCGGTGGTCATGGTGGGACCATACCCTGTTCTGGCATACTCCGGATCACCGGAACGACATTCGGCGAATCACGACATGAGGTGAACGATGTCTGGCTCCATCGAGTTCGGGCTGTACGAGGTACTGGACGAGAGGTTCCGTCGCTGCGCCAACGGTGACGTCCGACTGGAGAAGCTGTACGGCGACTGCCGCTGGGCCGAGGGCCCGGTCTACCTGCCCGCCTGGCGCCAGGTCGTCTGGAGCGACATCCCCAACGACCGCCTGCTGCGCTGGGACGAGGCCTCCGGAACGGTCGGCGTCTTCCGCTCCCCGGCCGGCCACCCCAACGGCAACACCCTCGACCGCGAGGGCCGGCTGATCAGCTGCGAGCAGGGCAACCGCCGGGTCACCCGCACCGAGCACGACGGCCGGATCACCGTCCTCGCCGACCGCTACCAGGGCAAGCGGCTCAACTCGCCCAACGACGCGGTGGTCCGCTCGGACGGCGCGATCTGGTTCTCCGACCCGGACTTCGGCATCACCAGCGACTACGAGGGCCACCGCGCCGAATCCGAGATCGGTGCCCGCAACGTCTACCGGATCGACCCGCACAGCGGTGAGGTCCGGCTCGCCGCCGAAGGCTTCGACGGGCCCAACGGGCTGGTCCTCTCGCTCGACGAGCGGCAGCTCTACGTCAACGACAGTCGGGCCGGGCACATCAGGGTCTTCGACATCGGTGAGGACGGCGACCTCAGCGGCGACCGGATCTTCGTCAAGGGCGAGGGCCGCCGGTTCGACAACATCCGCTTCGACCTCGACGGGCGGCTCTGGGCGGCCGCCTTCGGCGACGGCGTCCACTGCTACGCCCCCGACGCCACCCTCATCGGCCGTATCCTCGTCCCCGAACCCGTCTCGAACATCACCTTCGGCGGCCCGAAGAACAACCGCCTGTTCATCACCGCCACCACCTCGCTGTACTCGCTGGTGACGTCGATGACGGGCACCCACCGCGTCGCCTTCCGCGCGGGGCGCGCCGCCCGGCCCGAGGAGGCGCAATGAGCGAGGAATCGCCGTGACCGAGGAATCGCCGTAACCGAGGAGTCGCCATGACCGAGCCCCTGACCGCCGACCTCCAGCGGGAGATCGCCCGCGCGCTCGGGGTCGCGCCCGTCCCCGACCCGCTGCGGGAGGCCGAGCGCCGGGCGGCGTTCCTCGCCCAGCAGCTCCGGGCCGCGGGCGCCCGCACCCTGGTGCTGGGGATCAGCGGCGGGGTGGACTCCACCACCGCCGGCCGGCTTTGCCGGCTCGCCGTGGACCGGCTGCGCGCCGACGGGTACGCGGCGGCCTTCTGCGCGATGCGGCTGCCGTACGGGGTGCAGGCGGACGAGGAGGACGCCCGGCGGGCGGTCGCCTTCATCGAGCCGGACGAGCTGCTGACCGTCGACGTCAAGCCCGCGACCGACGCCGCCCTGGAGGCCCTGCTCGCCGCCGGGCTGACCTTCACCGACCACGCCCACGAGGACTTCGTCCGAGGCAACGTCAAGGCTCGCCAGCGGATGGTGGTCCAGTACGCGGCGGCGGGTGCCAACGGCGGACTGGTCGTCGGCACCGACCACGCGGCCGAGGCCGCCGTCGGCTTCTTCACCAAGTACGGTGACGGCGCGGCCGACGTGATGCCGCTGTCCGGCCTGACGAAGCGGCAGGTGCGGTCGATGGCGGAGGCGCTGGGGGCGCCGGCCGAGCTGGTCAAGAAGACCCCGACCGCCGATCTGGAGAACCTGGCCCCCGGCCGCCCCGACGAGGAGGCCCTCGGCGTCACCTACGACGCCCTGGACGACTTCCTGGAGGGCCGCCCGGTCGACGAGGAGGCCGCTGCCACCGTCCTCGGCCACTACCGCCGCACCGCGCACAAGCGCGCCCTGCCGACCGTCCCGGACCCGGCGTGACGTCGGAGCACCGCGGGCCGTCGGCCCGGACCGACCGCGCGGCGCAGGCCCGGACCGACCGCGCGGCCGGAGCCGTCCTCGGCGCGGCCGTCGGCGACGCCCTCGGCGCCCCGTACGAGTTCGGCCCGGCCGGCGCCTTCTCCGCCCGCTTCCCGGACACCCCCGGCGAGCTGGTCGCGGGCGGCGGCTGGGAGCGCGGCGAGGCCACCGACGACACCCAGATGGCCGTCCTGGTCGCCGAATCCCTGCTGGAGCGCGGCGAGTTGGACCTCCCGGACGTCTTCGACCGGTTCCGCCGCTGGGCCGCCGCCGACCCCAAGGACATCGGCATCCAGACCGAGACCGTCCTCACCAGCGGGCTGCCATGGGACCTCGCGGCCGCCGTCCACTTCAACACCACCATGCGGGCCGCCGGCAACGGCGCCCTGATGCGCGCCTCGACGTCCGCCGTCGCCTTCGCCCCGGCCGGGCGACGGGCCACCATGGACGCCGGCCGCCGCATCGCCGCCCTCACCCACGGCGACCGGGCGGCCTGGGAGGGCACGGCGATCTTCCACGAGCTGGTCCGCCTCGCGCTCACCGGTGCCGACCCGCTCGACGCGATCCCCGACGTCCTGGCCCACGTCGACCCCGACAGCCGTGAGCGCTACGCCGCCGTCCTCGCACCCGACTGGCACCCCGACCGCGCCACCGAGCCCAACGGCGCCGTCTGGCCCTGCCTGGGCTCCGCGGTCTGGGCGCTGCGCACCACCGACGGGTTCGAACCCGCCCTCCGGGCCGCGATCGACCTCGGCGGCGACACCGACACCGTCGCCGCCGTCACGGGCGGCTTGGCCGGGGCGCGTTACGGCCTGGCAGCCGTCCCGGAGCGCTGGACCGAACCGCTGCACCTGACCCTGCCCGGGTTCGGCGGCCCGGTCTGGCGGGCGGCGGAACTCCTGGACCTGGCCGCCCGGTTGGCGGCCTGGCGGGCTCCGTAGTCAGCCCGTGACGACCAGCGCCGGGTGGTGTCGCAGCATGGCGGTGACGACCGCTTCGGGGCCGACGGGGAGGGTGGTCGTGGAGATGTTCGCCGGGCCGAAGCCCATCCGGCGGTTGGCCGCGGCGGTCGTCCGGACGGTTCGCGGGGCCCGGGCCAGGTAGCGGGCGGGGTCGGTCAGGACCAGCTCGACCATGCGCTGGGTGGCGCCCCTGACGGTGATCACCCGGATGCCGACCGCGGCGATCTCGTGCCAGGCGATCCGCCCGAGCTGCACGTGGTCCAGCCCGGCGGCGTCCAGCACCAGCTCGGGCCGGCCCCGGACGAGCCGGTTGGCGCACATCAGGGCGCACAGGCCGAAGAACAGCACGCCGGCCCCGCCGACGAGCCGGTTCTTCAGCGACCCGTCCCCCGTCGCGAGGTCCGCGCCGAGCGCCACGAAGGCCACCGCGCCGATCAGGACGAGGACCATCCGGAGCGGGGAGGAGCGGTACACGGTCGGCGGCACGGCCGCGGTCTGATCGGTCACGCCGGACAAGCTACCGGGCGCTCTCCGGCCCCCGCGGCCGGGGCTCCGCCTGCGGGGTCGGGCCCGGGCGGCCTCGGCGGCAGCGCCCGGAGGGGCCTACGAGCGACCCCGGCAGGGCCGCGAAGAGGACCGGGGTGGCCAGGACGAGTGCGGAGTTCACCGCGTCGCGCTGCCTGTTCGCGGCCTGCGCGCCGTTCCGGAAGGACGACAGCAGCCACCCGTCGATCGTCGCCGTCAGGCCGCCCAGCACGGCGGCGAGGACCGCGTCGTGCGTCTCCTGTCCCCGGCCCTTGATACCGGTCCCCGTCACGGTGTCCCGTCCCCCCGGTGTCGACCCGCTCACGCGCCTCGCTACGGTACAGGGGAGCGGTTCGGAACCGAAGGGCCAGTGAGGCCCCGGATCGAACCGCGCCGACAGGCGTACGAGAGGGGACGAAGTGACGGGGGAACAGCTCGCGGTGGTGTCCGGCGGGGGCACCGGGATCGGCCGGGCGATCGCGGCCCGACTGGCCGGGGACGGATACCGGGTGGTGATCCTCGGGCGCCGGGCCGACGTGCTGGAGCGGGCCCGCGAGGAGATCGAGTGGACGGTGGGGCCCGACCGGATCGTCCCGCTGACGGTCGACCTGACCGACCCGGAGGCGGTCGAGGAGGTGGCCCGCCGGATCGGCGAACTCGGGCCGGTGGACGCGCTGGTGAACAACGCGGGCGCCTCCGTACCGGTGCCCGAGGACGGCAGCCTGGCGGCCCTGGCGCGCTCCTGGCGGCACGGCCTGGAATCCAACCTGCTCACCGCCGTCCTGCTGACCACCGCCCTGCAGAGCCGGTTGCGCCGGCCCGGCGGACGGCTGGTCGTGATCAGCTCGACGGCGGCCCAGCGCGGCGGCGCGGGCCCGTACTCGGCCGGCACGTACGCCGCCGCGAAGGCCGCGCTGCACGGCTGGGCCTTCGGCCTGGCACGGGAGTTGGGTTCGGAGGGGATCACGGTCAACGTGCTCGCGCCCGGCTACATCGAGGAGACCGAGATCTTCGGCTCCTGGTGGAGCGAGGAGTTCCACGCCCGGAAGATCGCCGACACCCTGGTCGGTCGGGCCGGCACCCCCACTGATGTGGCCGACGCCGTCGGCTACCTGGTCTCCCCGGCGGCCGGGTACGTCACCGGGCAGGTCATCGGTGTCAACGGTGGAGCGGTGCTCGGGCGCTGACGCGTTCATCGATCGTCAACCGGGCGTCCCTACGGTGGGTCCGACCACGAACCGCAGCACCCACCACAGGAGCCTCCGCTGTCCAGGATCATCACCACCGCCCTGCCCGCCCACGGCCACACCGGCCCGCTGCTGGCCGTCTCCGCCGACCTCGCCGCCCGCGGGCACGAGGTGGTGTTCCTCGGCGGCTCGCGGTTCGCCGGGGCGGCGGAGCGGGCGGGGGCGCGGTTCGTCGCGCTGCCCGCCGGGGCGGACTTCGACGACCGCGACCTCGACGCGAGCTTCCCGGGACGGTCGAGCCTGCCGCCCGGCCCGGAGCGGCTCGCCTTCGACGCCCGGCACGTGTTCATCGCGCCGATCCCCGTCCAGTACCGGGCGCTGCTCGCGCTGCTGGCGGACTTCCCGGCCGACGCCGTGATCGCGGACGCCTTCCTGCAGGGCGTGCTGCCGCTGGCGCTGAGCCGCCCCCGGTCGCAGCGCCCGTTGCTGATCGGCGTCGGCGTCACCCCGGCCATGCTGCCGAGCGTGGACACCGCGCCCTTCGGGTCCGGCCTGCCGCCCTTGCCGGGGGAGGAGGGCCGGGCCCGAAACCGGGCGCTCGGGGAGGAGGCGGCCCGGCGCGGCGAACCGCTGCGCCGGTACGCCGAGGAGGTGCACGCGGAGCTGGGCGTCCGGCTGCCGGAGGGCCCGCGCGGGCTGGCCGCGGTCACGGTGCCGGACCACTTCCTGCAGCTGACCGTGCCGGGCTTCGAGTACCCGCGCAGCGACGCCCCAGCCGGCTTCCGGCTGATCGGCGCGCTGCCCGGGCCGGTCGGGGGCGAGCAGCCGCTGCCGTCGTGGTGGGGGGAGGTGACCGGCGGGCGGCCGGTCGTCGTGGTGACCCAGGGGACGCTCGCCAACCGCGACCTCGGGGAACTCGTCGCGCCGGCCGTCAGCGCCCTGGCGGAGCGCGACGTGCTGGTCGTGGCCGCCACCGGCCGCCCGGACGGGCCGCAGGCGCTCGCCGAGCTGCTCGGCGGCGCCCTGCCGGGGAACGTGCGCGCCGCCGACTACGTCCCGTTCGAGCGGCTGCTGCCGCACACCGACGTGCTGGTGAGCAACGGCGGCTACGGCGGGGTGCAGACGGCGCTGCGGCACGGGGTGCCGCTGGTGGTGGCCGGGGCGACCGAGGACAAGCCGGAGGTGGCGGCCCGGGTGCAGTGGTCGGGGGCGGGGCTGGACCTGCGGACGGGCCGGCCGGCGGCGGAGGAGGTCGGGCGGGCGGTCGACCGGGTGCTCGGCGAGGGCCGGTTCCGGGAGCGGGCCCGTGCGCTGGGCGCGGAGTTCGCGCGGTACCGGCCGTTCGACACCATCGCCGAGCTGGTGGAGACGGACGGGCGTTGAGCCGCCCCGCCGGCGGGCCGGGAGGACCCGTCGGCGGAACGATTCCTCAGCGTTCGTCAGCGCCCCGTCGGCGTCGGCAGCCCGTCAGTCCCGTCGGAGTCGGTCTCGCAGCCGTCAGTCCCCGTCGGCGTCGGCCTCGGCGGTCGGCGTGCCGCCGGACCTGATGCCGAGCTTGACCTCGGCCGTCGTCCAGTCGGTGGCGATCGCCTGCTGGGCGGCGGCGAGGGTGACCTGGCCCTTGCAGATCGCGGTGTGCAGGTGCGTTTCCACCGAGTCCTTGGGGTTGTTCGGGCCCTTGCCCGGGACGTGGCCGGGGGAGGGCGGCTGGATCCACAGGTTGCGCGCGTCGTTGGGGTCGCCGCCGAGCTGCAGGCTGATCAGGTGGTCGTACTCGGCGTCGCCCATCGGGCCGGTGTAGCCGTAGGACTTGGCGTTGTCGGCCTTCTCCTTGCCCGTCAGGTTCGACGGCGGGCGGATGGTCGAGGTGTACCCGCCCGGCTTGCAGATGGTGTCCTTGAGGTTGTCCTGGGTGACCGCAGGGCTGATCGCGCCGGGGGTGCAGTTCGGGTCGGGCAGCGGCTGCTTGTCCGCCGTGTAGCGGAAGTGGCAGCTGCCGGGCGCGGGCTGCGGCTGGGCGTCGTAGGAGCTCTTCGGGCCGGGCCCGGTCACGATCGCGGCCGGTGCGGGCTGGGCGGCGTCACCGCCCGCGGCCGGGGCGGAACTCCGGCCGCTGCTCCCCTTGGCGGTGTGGCCGCCGCCGGGCGAGCAGCCTGCGGCGGTGGCGAGCAGGACGGCCGCGGCCACGGCCAGGACGCGGCGGGCGGGAGCCGACACGGGGGTTCCTCCATCTGGGTGTGCGTGAGCTGCGGTCACCCGGATGGCGGGGGCCGCGCCAGCGGACACTACCGTGTCGACAGGGCCGAAGGGGTGATGCCACGTCCGGGCGGGGGAAGCCTCTGCCGGGCGCGAGGAACCGTTTCCGCACCCATGACCGTCCGCCCACCCCGGGAGCGAGCCGCCCGCCCCGGGAGCGAGCCGGGCGCCATCCCGGGAGTGACCCGGGCGCCCCGGGAACGAGCCGCCCGCCCCGGGGTGAGCCGGGCGCCGCTCGCCCCGGGTGGGCCGGGCCGGTCGGCTACTGCGCCGCCGCGATCCAGTCCGAGACCAGCTCGTCCAGCACCCCCAGCGGCAGGCTGCCGTGCCCGATCAGCTGGTGGTGGAACTCCCGGACGTCGAACCGGGCACCGAGCGCCGCCTGCGCCCGCTGACGCTGCCGGACCAGCTCCCGACGGCCGATCAGGTAGGCGGTCGCCTGGCCCGGCCAGGCGAGGTAGCGGTCGATCTCGTTGCGGACGTTGGCCTCCTGGGTGGCCGTGTTGTCCCGCATGAAGGCCATCGCCCGCTCCCGGGACCAGCCGTAGTGGTGCATCCCGGTGTCCACCACCAGGCGCACCGCCCGCAGCGCGTCCATCGAGAGCATGCCGAAGCGGGCGAGGTCCGAGCTGTACAGCCCCATCTCGTCCGCGAGCCGCTCGGTGTACAGGCCCCAGCCCTCGACGTGGGCGGTCAGCTGGCCGCTCGGCTTCTGCCGGAACCGCGGCAGGTGGTGCAGGGTCTGCGCGACGGCGATCTGCAGGTGGTGGCCGGGCACGCTCTCGTGGAAGGCGATCGCCTCGTACTCGTACCTGAACCGGGTCCGCGGGTGCAGCGTGTTGATCCAGTGGGTGCCGGGCACCCCGCCCGGGCCCGGCGGCTGGTAGTAGGCCAGCGGGGCGCCCTCCGCCTCGATCGGGTCGATCTCCCTGGTCACGCAGTCGGCGATCGGGTACGGGCGGAACCAGTCCGGGCCGGCGCGGCGGGCCCGCTCCAGGGCGCCGTCCACCAGGGCGATGATCTCGTCGGCACTGTCGAAGCGGAGCGAGGGGTCCTCGCGCAGCGCGGTCAGCACGCCCGCGGCGTCGGTGATGCCGAGCACCTTGCCGCCCAGCTCGGCGAACTCCTCGCGCAGTGCCGCGACCGTGTCCAGCCCGATCCGGTGGATCTCCTCCGGGGTGAGGCCGGGCCGGGTGAAGCGGGCGACGGCGTCGGCGTAGCCCTCGGCGCCGCCCGGCACGTGGCAGACGCCGGCCCGGTCGTCGGGGCGGGCGTCCGGCGCCAACTGCCGGGCCAGCCCGTCCCGGTAGCGGGCCACCGCCGGGTGGACGGCGTCGCGCACGATCTCCCGGGCACGCTCGTACTCCGGCCGGCCCCGCAGCGGGCGCAGCAGCGTGGACTCCTCCGGGGCGGCGGTGAGGTGGCCCGCCAGCTGGGTGACCGCGGCGTCCACCCCGCTGCGCAGCGGTCGGCGGCCCTCGGCGGCGGCGTCCAGGGCCAGGCGCAGGGCGGCGTCGAGGTAGGCGGGCAGGCCGGCGAGCCGCTCCAGGTAGGCGTCGGCGCCCTCGTGGTCGACGGGGGTCATCGCGAGAGCGCCGAAGGCCTCGTTGTGCGCGGCGACGATGGTCGCCGAGACGCTGAACTCCTCCAGCCCGTGGGTGAGTCGGCCGATGCCGTTGTCGATCAGCCGGGCCAGGACCCGGTGGGTGGTCCGGTCCTCGTCGGCCAGCCCGTCGAGCGGGATCGCGGCGAGCCGGCCGCCGAAGCCCCGCAGGGCCTCGCGGTGCCGCAGCGCGGCGGCGCGGGAGGGGTCGGGCAGCAGGTGCGCGTAGCCCTCGACGCCGCTGAGGGTCGCGTCGAACGGGTTGTGGGTGTTCTCGGCGTCGAAGTACTCGTCGGCCAGTGCGGCGAGTTCGTTGTGCGGTGGCTGCTCGATCACGGGTCCCCCTGGTCCGGTGCAGTGCGGTGCAGTGCAGTGCAGTGCGGTGCGCTTCGGTGAGTGCTCGGTGCGATCAGGGGCTCGTCGGCGGGCCCCTGATCCCCGGCCCGCGTTCCCCCGATCCCGCCCGATTATTCGGAGCGGCCGGCGGCGTGGTCAATACGCGGCGGAGGGAGGGGAGTTCAACTGCCGCCTGGTGTCGGCCACGCCGCCGGTGCCGTCCGGAGGGTCAGCGGTACGCCTCCGGGGCGGCCGGCTTCCCCGCGTCCTGCACCTCGACCAGGTAGCGCCAGCAGTCCGGGCGGCTGCCGTCCCGGTCGGTGAAGCCGTACTCCCGGGCGAGGTGCCCGCTGGACGTCGAGCGGCCGTTCCAGCGGGCGACCCCGGGGTCGGCGGCCAGTGCCGCGACCGCCCGGCCGACGAAGTACGGGGACTCGGAGATGCCGAAGTGCGCTTCCTGGGCCAGGGCGTCGTGCCAGGTCTCCTCGGTGACGCCGAAGTGTTCCAGCATGATCTCGGAACGCATCCAGCCCGGGGTGAGCGCGACGGCGGTGGCACCGCGCGGGCCCAGCTCGTGGCCGAGCGAGAAGGCCATCCGCAGCACCGAGGACTTGGCCAGGTCGTAGAAGAAGGAGTTGCGGTAGGTGTCGCGGTTGTACTCGGCGGTGCCGTCCGTCATCTCCACGACCAGGCCGCCCGGGTGCTTCAGCAGCAGCGGGAGCACGTGGTGGCTGGTGACGGCGTGCGTCTCGACCGCCAGGCGCAGCAGCCGCAGGCCGTCGTCCAGGTCGTGCTCCCAGACCGGGACGTTCCAGCCGAACAGCTTCTCGGCGCCCCAGATGTCGTTGACCAGGACGTCCAGCCGGCCCTGCTCGGCGTCGATCCGCTCCACCAGGGCGGCCACCTGGGCCGGGACGAGGTGGTCGGTCGGCACGGCGATGCCCCGGCCGCCCGCCGCGGTGACCAGTTCGGCGGTGTCCTCGATCGTCTCGGGCCGGTCGTACTCCGAGCGGTGCTCCCGGGTGCTGCGGCCGGTGACGTACACCGTCGCGCCGGCCGCGCCGAGCTCGACGGCGATGCCGCGCCCGGCGCCCCGTGTCCCGCCCGCGACCAGCGCGATCCGCCCCTCCAGCGCTCCTGCCATCCGTACGCCTCCCTGTTCGCCGGCCCTGGCACGACTGTGCCGACGCCCGTGGGAACGGACGTCGGCACCATCGTTGCGCAGGGGTCCGACAATCGGCGCCGACGTGCGGGCGTCGGAGTGCCGAAGCCGTGGACCGCCGGGCCGCCGGAACGGCGGCGGAGCGGGGCCGGGGCAGCGGGGCCCGGGCCGGGGGTCAGCGGGCCTGGGCGGCCTTCGCCTCCTTGGCGGTCTTGGCGGCGGCCTCCTTCTCCTGCTTCTCCTTGATCCGCACGGCCTCCTTGCGGACGTCGACCTGGTTGGCGCGCTCGTGCTGCAGCCAGAGCGGGTTCTCGGCCTTGATCGCCTCGATCTCCTCGGTGGTGAGCGCGTCGGTCACGCCGCCGCGGGCCAGGCCGGAGATCGAGATGCCGAGCTTGGCGGCGACCACCGGGCGCGGGTGCGGGCCGTCCTTGCGCAGCTCCAGGAGCCACTGCGGCGGCTCGGCCTGCAGCGCGTTGAGCTCCTCGCGGGAGACCACGCCCTCCTGGAAGTCGGTCGGCGCCGCGGCGAGGTAGATCCCCAGCTTCTTGGCCGCCGTGGCCGGCTTCATGGTCTGGCTGGTCTTCTGCTTGAGCGATGTCATGGAGACAAGGGTAAGGGAGTGCGCGGCCTCCTCCGGTCACGGTCGGTAGCCTTGCCCTGTGACAGACATGCAGGTGAACCCCTCCTTCCGGCTCGTGTACGTCCCCGGCGTGACCCCCGGCAAATGGGCCCGGGTCTGGGGCGAGCGGCTCCCGGACGTGCCGCTCGACCTCCTCGCGGTCCCGTTCGGCGACGGCGAGCGGACCCTGCGGGAGGGCGGCGCGGACGCCGGGCTGGTCCGGCTGCCGGTCGACAAGGACGTGCTGAGCGCGATCCCGCTGTACACCGAGACCACCGTCGTGGTCTTCCCCAAGGACCACTGGCTCGCCGCCGCCGAGGAGGTCACCCTCGACGACCTCGCCGAGGAGGTGGTGTTCCACCCGCTCGACGACACCCTCGGCTTCACCGCCGAGACCCTGCCCGGGCAGCCCGCGATCGCCCGCCCGGACTCCACGGCCGACGCGATCGAGCTGGTGGCGGCGAACGTCGGCGTGCTCCTGGTGCCGCAGTCCCTCGCCCGGCTGCACCACCGCCGGGACCTCACCTTCCGGCCGATGACGGAGGCGCCGCAGTCGCAGGTGGCGCTGTCCTGGCCGCAGGAGCGGACGACCGACCTGGTGGAGGAGTTCATCGGGATCGTCCGGGGCCGTACGGTCAACAGCTCGCGCGGCCGCGGGGCCGCGCCGGCGGCCGAGGCGGCGCCGAAGAAGGCGGCGGCCGGGCAGCGCAAGCCGCAGCAGCAGAAGCCGGGCGGGGCCAGGGCGGGAGCGGCGAAGGCCGGCGGCCAGAAGGCCGGTGCGCCGAGGGCGGGCGGGCAGAAGCCGAAGCCGTCGGCCGGCGGGCGGGGCGCGGCGGCCGCCCGGCGCGGCAAGCCGAAGCGCCGGTCGTAGCCTCCCGTGGCGTAGCGTCGGCCCCGTTCCGTCGCGTCGTGGTGGGAGGAGCGGGGCCATGTGGCAGCACCTGGCGGTCATCCAGATGTCGATCGCCGAGAAGATCATCCGCACGGTCGCGGTCTACGCGCTGATCCTGATCCTGTTCCGGATCGCCGGGAAGCGCGGGCTGGCGCAGCTGAACACCTTCGACATGGTGGTCGTCTTCCTGCTCTCCAACGTGGTGCAGAACGCCATCATCGGCAACGACAACAGTCTCTTCGGCGGCGTGATCGGGGCGGTCACGCTGGTCGCGGTGAACTCGGCCGTCACCCGCTGGCTCGCCCGGGACCCGCGGGCGGCCCGGCTCCTGGAGGGCACACCCACCACCGTCGTCCAGGACGGCAAGCTGGTGCCCGGCGCGCTGCGAGGCCTGGCGCTGCGGGCGTCCGAGCTGGAGCACGCCATCCGGATCCAGAACGGCGACAACGTGACCGACGTCGCCCGGGCCCGGCTGGAGCCGGACGGCCAGCTGCTGGTCACCCTCAGGCCGAGCGAGCAGAACGCGACCCGGGGTGACGTCGAGGACCTGCAGCGGCGGTTGGAGAGGATCGAGCGGCTGCTCGCCGACCTCGCGGACGGGCGGCGGCCGTCGCGCTGACGGGGTGTCGCTCCCGTCGTCGGCTGCTGACGGGGTGGCGCTCCCGTCGTCGGCCGCGGAGGGTCACGGGTGGGCGTCCGCCGGGGCCAGGGCGTCGGCCCTTCGGCGGCGGGAGGCCAGCGCGGCCGCGGCGCCGGCCAGGGCGAAGCCGAGCGCGGCCGAGAGCAGGTGGCCGACGGTGGTGAAGTCCGGTAGCGGGCCGGGCCATTCGCCGTCGCCGGAGAGCGGCCAGGCGAGCACGAAGGCGGCCCAGGGGAGGCGGGCCCAGCGGGGCAGGGCGAGGGTGGCGAACGCGAGGCAGGTCTGGGCGCCGTAGCTGATGCCGTAGTCGGAGTCCTGGCGCACGCTCTCCGGGTACCAGCCGTGCCGCAGGGCGACCAGGATGACGACGGCGGTGATCAGGGTGGCGCCGATGTGCCCGCCGAGGAGGACGGCGGTGGCGCGCAGTTTGCCGTAGCGGTGTTCCGCCCAGGCGAGGCAGCAGCAGATGCCGAGGCCGAGGGTGATCAGGGTGCCGACGAAGCCGGTGGAGGCGATGTCGGTGAGCGTGCCGTCGTAGAGCAGCGCACTGCCGAACAGCGCGGTGAGCGGGTGGTCGTGCAGGTTGTCCAGGTTGGTGCTGATGTAGGCGCGCAGGGCGTCCGCCCGGTCCGCGGAGAGGAAGCCGTCGACCCAGACGTGGCCCAGGACGAGCAGGGCGACGTAGCAGAGCGTCAGCGGCGAGCGGCGCGGGTACTGGAGCACGGCGCGCAGCAGCCGGGCCGGGAGCCCCCGTGGTGATCGAGCGTTCATGTGTCTGGTGCTGTCCCCGTCGAGCCGATAGTCCGACCGGCGCAACCCCGCCGGCCCCCGCCGCGACAGTACCGTCCCTGCCGGACGGGTGCTCACGGCCGCGTGCCTGTGCCCGTGTTCGTGCCCGTCTTCGTGCTTGCGTTCGCGGGCGGGGGCCGGCGGCGGGGCCGTCGGGAAGGCGCCGCCCCGCGGCGGCTACCGGCGGGTCAGGGTCGCCGTGAAGGGGCGCGGGGAGAGCGAGAGACCGCGGACGGGGCGGACGGGCCGGCCGGGCGCGGGGGTGATGGTCCAGCGGGCGGCGATGGTGGCGATGGCGAGGACGGCTTCGGTGGTGCCGAAGGTGTCGCCGAGGCAGCTCCGGGCGCCGAGGCCGAAGGGGGCGTAGGTGCCGGCGGCGGGCCGGGCGGTGGTGAGCCAGCGGTCGGGGTCGAACCGGCCGGGGCAGGGGAAGACGTCGGCCCGGCGGTGCAGCAGGTACGGGCTGACCAGGACGGTGGCGCCCGCCGGGACGCGGTGGCCGCCGAGCCGGGTGTCGGCGGTGAGGGTGCGGCTGAGGAGCCAGACCGGCGGGTAGAGCCGCAGGGTCTCGCTGACGATCCGGGCGGTGAGCGGGAGGGCGGGCAGGTCCTCGTGGCGGGCGGGGCGGCCGTCGAGGACCGTGTCGAGCTCGGCGTGCAGGCGCTCGCGGACGGCGGGGTTGGCGGCGAGCAGGGTCCAGGCCCAGGAGAGGGTGGCGGCGGTGGTCTCGGTGCCGGCCAGCAGGAAGGTGACCACCTGGTCGTGGATCTCGGCGTCGGAGAGGCCCTGCCCGTCCTCGTCCACCGCGCCGAGCAGCACGGAGAGCAGGTCGTGGTGGTCGGTGCCGGCGGCGCGGTAGTCGGCGATCAGCCGCCCGGTGACGTCCCGGAGGTCCTGCCGGGCGCGCCGGTAGCGGCGGTTGCCGGGCGTGGGGAGGCGGTCGGCGCCGGGCAGCGGCATCATGACGCGGCGGCCGGCGCCGCGGACGATGGCGTCCATGCTCGCCTGCCCCGGCAACGCGCCGGCCCGGTCGTGCGCGGCGAACAGGCAGCGGGCGGTGACGGCGGTGGTGAGGCGGTACATCGCGGCGGGGACGTCGATCACGTCGCCGTCGCGCCAGGGGGCGGTGGTTCCGGCGATCTCCTCGGCCGTCATCGCGGCGTAGCCGGGCAGCCGGTCGCGGTGGAACGCGGGCTGCAGCATGCGTTGTCGGCGCCGGTGGGCGGTGGCGGGGCAGGCGGCGAGGCCGTCGCCGGGGGCCTCGCGGGCGCTGTCGGGGACGGGCCCGCCCCCGTCGTGCGCGTGGTCCTCGTCGAGCAGTCGGCGGACCAGTTCGGGGTGGCAGGCGACGTAGGCGTCGAGCGGGCCGAGCCGCAGCCGGACGAGGTCGCCGTGGGCGGCCAGTCCGGCCACGAAGTCGAACGGGCGCCGCAGGAGGGCGGGGGCGTGGCCGAGCAGCGGGAGACCGCCGGGGGCGGTGGCCGCGGTGAACCGGGTGGTCGGGAAGGAGTGGATCGGCACGGGCGTCACCTTGGGTCGGGTGGGAAGGACCGGAACGGTTCGTGCCCGGTGGTCTTTCCCGGCGGCCGCGCGTGAAACGATCGTGGACCGGCGGGTGGGGTGGGCGCGGGGGCGCACGCCGAATGTCCGTGCGCCCTCGAAGATTTGACGGATCGTTTACCAACCGGGCGCACGAGTGACTGGTGCTGCGCCGATCGGCGCATAGACTCGGGGTCTTGCGAGATTACCGGTCAGTAGGGCCGGGCGGCACCACCGGTCGGTGTGACGACCGGACGGCAGGAAGCCCGGCGGGGAGTGGGGAGTTCGGATGACCGACGAGCGGGTGCACGCGTTCACCGACGACGCCCTCGGCACGCACGACGCGGTGGCGCTGGCCGCCCTGGTGCGGGCCGGCGCGGTCAACCCCCGGGAGCTGGTCGCCGCGGCCGTCGCGCGCGCCGCGCGGGTCGACGGCCGGCTGCTGCCGGTCGCCCACGCCTCGTACGACAAGCCGCAGATCAGCCGGGAGGGCATCGGCGGGCCGTTGTGGGGCGTGCCGACCTACCTCAAGGACAACGTCGACCTGCGCGGCCTGCCGACCGCGATGGGCAGCGAGGCCTTCCGCGCCCAACCGGCCCGCCGCAACGCGCGCTTCACCGACCAGTTCCTCTCCACCGGCCTGGCCGTCCTCGGCAAGACCCGGCTGCCCGAGTTCGGCCTCAACGCCTCCACCGAGTTCGCCAACGCCCAGCCGGTGCGCAACCCCTGGAAGCCCTCGCACTCGGCCGGCGCCTCCTCCGGCGGCGCGGCGGCCCTGGTGGCCTCCGGCGTCGTGCCGATCGCGCACGCCAACGACGGCGGCGGCTCGATCCGCATCCCGGCGGCCTGCTGCGGCCTGGTCGGACTCAAGCCCACCCGGGGCCGGCTGGTCGCCAACTCGCAGGGCGCCAAACTGCCGATCGACCTGGTCACCGACGGCGTCCTGACCCGCTCGGTGCGCGACACCGCCGCCTTCTTCGCGGCCGCCGAGCGCCACCGCCGCAACCCCAAGCTGCCCCCGCTCGGCCTGGTCGAGGGCCCGGGGGAGCAGCGGCTGCGGATCGGGCTGGTGGTCGACTCGCCGATCGCCAAGACCGACGAGCCGACCCGCAGGGTGGTCGAGGAGACCGCCGCGCGACTGGAGGCCATGGGCCACCGGGTCGAACCGACCGCCCTGCCGTTCGGCGAGGAGTTCTCCCGCGACTTCGTCTCCTACTGGGGCTACATCGCCTGGGCGATCGCCTTCACCGGCCGGGTGCTGATCGATCCGAGCTTCCGCGCCGACAAGCTGGACGGCCTGACCACCGGGCTGCGCCGGCAGTTCCAGGCGGAGTTCCCGCACACCCCCGGCGTGCTGCGGCGGCTGCGCCGGGCCGAGGGGGTGTACCACCGGGTCTTCCGCCACCACGACGTGATCCTCTCCCCGGTGCTGGCCCACACCGCCCCGCCGATCGGGCACCTCAGCCCGAACGTCGACTTCGAGGAGCTGATGGACCGGCTGATGCGCTACGTGGCGTTCACCCCGGTCAACAACGTGACCGGCGGCCCGGGCCTCGCCCTGCCCGCTGGTACGGCGCCCGGCGGGCTGCCCGTCGGCGTGCACCTGTCGGCGGCGCACGGGCAGGAGCGGGTGCTGCTGGAGCTGGCCTTCGCGCTGGAGGCGGACCGGCCCTGGCGGCGGATCGAGGACTGACCGGGGGCTCTCCGTCAGCGGCCCGGGGGCCCACCGCGGCGGCCCGGGGGCCGTCGGCGGCGGTGGCACTCACGGCGCCGGCGCGGCCACCGACCGGGCCGCGTGCACCTCGTGGTGCAGTCGGGCCAGCGCACAGTCCGGTGCCAGCGCGGCCGACACCGCCTCCGGCAGCGGCCGGCCGGTGCGCAGCGACTCGGCGAGGTCGGTCAGCTCGCGGGTCACGGTTCCGACCTCGGCCGGGGTCGGGACGGGCGCGCCGTGTTCGATCCGCACCCGGGTGGCGGTCGTGGCGTCCACGATCCGCTCGACGGCGATCACCACCGGCCACAGGGCCTCCGCCCTGGTCCCGACCGGCGGCGGTTCGGTGAGCGCCCGCTGGAACTCGCTGCGGACCGCCGAGAGGTCCCGGTAGAGCCGCCGCCGGTACCGGGCCCGCGCCGGCTCATCCCGCCCCGGCGCGGTGGTGAACGCCAGCGACACGTACGAGGCGGTGTCCTGGACGGCTTCGGCGAGGCGGTCGCCGACCCGGGTGTGCCAGGACTCCGGCCACAGCAGGTAGCCGGCCAGCAGGGAGATGGCGCAGCCGATCAGCGAGTCGTAGAGCCGGGGCAGCACCAGGTCGAACCCCCGGTGGTTGAGCAGGTCCGACAGCAGCAGGATCACCGGGGTGATCGCCGCGGTCTGGAAGGCGTAGCCCTTGGCCGACAGGGCGGGGATCAGCGCCGCCAGCACCGCCATCACCGGTACGTCCCACCAGCCGCGCGGCACCTCGGCGAGCACGGGGACGGCGATCAGCAGCCCGGCCGCGGTGCCGAGTGCGCGCAGCACGGCACGCGAGAACACCGAGCCGAAGTCCGGTTTCATCACGAAGGTCACGGTCAGCGCCACCCAGTACGAGCGGGGCACCGCGATCACCGAGACCAGCACCTGCGCGAGGCCGATGCACAGGGCCAGCCGCAGCCCGTACCGCCAGGACGGGCCGGACAACAGCAGGGCGCGGGTCGCCCGCCGGGCCCGGACCCCCAGGCCCGCGGGCCGGCCGAGCCGGTCGTCGACGGCGTACGGGTCCGGCGCGGGCTCGGACACGACGGCGGCGGCGTGCCCGATGGCCTCGACCAGTGCCCGGGTGGACGGCCCGGCGGGGACGGGCAGGTCGGGCGAGGGGGCGGGACCGGTGCGGCCCTGCTCGACGGCGTCGGCCAGGGCGCGGACGGCGGCCGGGTAGGCCGCGGGCAGCGGGCCGTACCCGGGCGGCCGCAGGTGCGCCGCCGCGGCCCCCTCCACTACCGGGATCACCGCGTTGAGCTGGGCCAGCAGCCGTACCAGGGTGGGGGAGCGGCCGTGCCGCCGGGCCCGCCGGGCGAGCAGCAGGTCGTAGGAGTGGTTGAGCGACTGGGTGAGCTCGCGGCGCCGGGCGTCGTACTCCGGGGTGCCGGCGGCCGCCAGCACCTCGGCGGCCGAGCGGTAGGTGCCGGCGACCACCGCGCGTTCGGGGACGCCGAGGCGCAGCGGCCAGGCGAGCAGGGTCAGGGCGAGCACCTCCAGGCCGCCGAGCAGCAGCAGTCCGGGCGGCAGCCACCACGGGGAGGGCATCGGCAGCCCCGCTCCGACCACGGCGTTGAGCAGCAGGAGCAGGCCGGAGACGGAGGCGACCGCGCCGATCGAGGAGATCATGCCGGAGACCAGCGCGATGACGGTCAGCACCAGGACGGCCCACCATCCCGTACCGAACACCAGGGTGCCGAGCAGGACCCCGAGGGCGCCGAACAGCTGCGGGACGGCGATGTTGAAGATCCGCATCCGGTAGGCGTCGGCGGTGTCCCCGATCACCCCGGACAGCGCGCCCATCGACACCAGCGCCCCGTAGGCGGGCCGCCCGGTGGCGGTGCCCACCGCGAGCGGGGCGGAGAGCGCGACCGAGGCGCGAACCACCGCGGCCCGGGGAATCGGCGCGGCCAGGGGCCGCAGGCTCGCGGTCAGCCAGCTGGGCGGGGCGAGCCGGGCGGCTCCTCGGCGTGGCACGCTCCCAACCTACGGCGGCCGGGCTCCGCCGGCCCGGCGTAACACGCGGCGTGGAACACGGCGCGGCGAACGGCGCGGCGCACGGCGGCCCGGCGTCACGCCCCTACGCATGCCCCCGCCGGCCCGCCGCCGGCCCATGACGGTTCGCGGGGTTGCCGGGGTTCAATCCGACGGTTATGTCAATTACCGAAACATACCCCTGCTTATGTCCGCCTGCGAAACATAAAGCGAACCGCGAGAGGCGTCATGAGCTGCGCCGAATTCCCAATCGGCAACCCGCGGGAAAGGGTTGACACCATTAGTTGGTCTAGTCCAATGTGTGGGGGGCGTGGTTCGGCAGAGCCTGAGGCGGGGTGAGAGGCCTTGTCGGACAGGCGAGTTGGCCCCCTGACGCGGCGCCGGTGCGCGCTCGGGGGTCGAGCCGCGAAGGAGTGTGTGCGGACCGCCGCCGGCCCGCAGGGGTAATTACCGATCCGGCCCCGGGGCCGGTCGAGTGGCCCGCCGCGCCCGCGCCGCCCGCCGAATCAAGCGCTGCGTCGACTACGAACCGTGGAGTGACTGCCCATGCCGAGCCCAGACGGACAGGCCGAGGAGTATCTGTACCGCGCCGCCTCGCAGCGCCCCTACTTCAGCGCGGACACCGAGAGCTACCTGGCCCGCACGGCGCTGCGCGAGATCCGCAAGCAGCACCCGCTGCGCGTGCTCTCCGAGGAGGACCACGCGTTCTGGCAGACCTACGGCTACGTCGTCGTCAAGCAGGCCGTCCCCGCCGAGGCCGCGCGGCGCCTGCTCGACTTCACCTGGGAGTTCCAGGGCCTGTCGCCCGACCGCCCCGAGGACTGGTATCGCGAGCGCGAGTACCGCGACGAACTCGACCAGCACCTGCACATCTACGGCTTCGTCGAGGCCTACCACCACCAACTCCTTTGGGACAGCCGCCAGTCGCAGCGCGTCTACGACGCCTTCGTGGACGTCTGGGACTGCGAGGAGCTGTGGGTCACCCTGGACCGGCTCAACCTCAACCCGCCGAACGTCCGCAACCGCGACCGGGCGCTGATCGAGCCCACCGACCGCGGCTTCGACATCGAGCTGCACTGGGACGTCGACACCACCCGGGGAGTGCTGCCGCAGCGCGTCCAGGGCATCATCGCGCTCAACGACACCGCCCCCGACCTCGGCGGCTTCCAGTGCAACCCGGAGCTGTTCCGCCGCTTCAACGAGTGGCAGGCCGCCCAGCCGGCCGACCGGGACCCGATCCGCCCGGCCGTCGACCGGGACGAGTTCCCCGTCGTACGGCCAGAGTTGGCGGCCGGCGACCTCCTGATCTGGAACGGCCTGCTCGCCCACGGCGTCGAGCGCAACACCTCCGAACGCGGCGTGCGCGCGGTGCAGTACCTGTCGATGATGCCCGCGCTGGAGGAAGCCGAGAAGCTGCGCCGCTCCCGGGTGGAGTCCTGGCGCACGCTCGCCACCCCGGACTGGAACCGCACCCTCGTCGGCGACGCCGACCGGCCCGAGTCCCAGCGCTACGGGACCGCCGAACTCACCGAACTGGGGGAGAAGTTGCTCGGACTGCGGTCCTGGAGCGGCAAGCGCCTCGACGAGCCGAACGCCACCGGGGAGCGGGCATGCGCGACGTCTGCCTGACCCTGCCCACCAACCGCGAGTGCGCCGATACCATCACCGCGGTCGGCGCCGAAGCCGCCTACGCTGTACGGCGGTTCGGCGTCCGGGTGCACCTGCTGGTGCTGGACTCCGCCGACCCCGCCGCACGCGGCCGGCACGCCGCCGCGGCCGCCGCCCTGCCCGCCGTCGACGGCCTGACCGTCCACCACCTGGACGAGGACGCGCAACGCGCCTTCCTGCGCGAGGTGATCGACCGCTCGGGCGTCGCC
Organism: Kitasatospora sp. NPDC096140; assembly: GCF_040303045.1. Classification (NCBI taxonomy): domain Bacteria; kingdom Bacillati; phylum Actinomycetota; class Actinomycetes; order Kitasatosporales; family Streptomycetaceae; genus Kitasatospora; species Kitasatospora sp. NPDC096140. Next base: position 1,285 of record NZ_JBEOUW010000005.1, on the reverse strand, counting down.
GGCCCCGACAAGCTGCTCGACCTGATGCTGCCCGACACCGTCTCCTACGGCGCCTGCACCAACCGGGCGTTCCTGCTCGCCGCCGCCCTCGGCTGCGCCTCGGTGCACCGCCGCGACTCCGACAGCCGCTACCAATGGCTCGACGGCGAACCGGTGTTCCCCGTCGAGCACGAACTGGCCACCCTCGGCCTCAAGGCCGCCGACGCGGCCGCCGCCGTCACCGAGAACACCCTCGACCCGGCGCACGCGGACAAGCCCGTCGCCCTGGTCGGAGCCTCCTTCGTCGGCGAACTCTCCGTCGACCTCGGCGAGATCCTCGCCCTCGACCCCGAGGTCTACCACGACGTCGTCGCACTCTGGGCGCCCACCGGAGCGAGCGAGCAGGAGCGGCGCGAGCTCGTCGCCGAATCGTTCACCGGCGGCGGCACCGAACCCTTCACCGCCGACCACGCCGTCCTCGGCCGGCCCGACATCTGGCGCATCGACATGTGCAACATCGCCCTCGACCGCGAGGTGTACGAACGCGTGCCGCTGCCGCCCGCCACCGACACCATCGGCAGCGACTACTTCCTGCACCACGTCGTGCACGACGCCACCCTGCCCGGCGTCACCCACAACCGGCACATCGTCAACTACTACACCCCCGAGCGGCGCACCGGCCCCGGCTTCACCGCCTACCAGCTGCGCTACGCCAAGTTCCTGCTCTCCATGCTCTACCTCCACCCGGTCTACGCCGAGATGGCGGCCGCCGGCGGGGCCCTGCTGGACGAGCACCACCACCTGCGCCCCCGGCCGATCGCCGACGCCGCCCGCCGCAGCGCCGCGACCGACCGGGCGGAGAACCACCGCAGACTCGCCGAACTCGACCGCTGCTACCGGCGACTGGGCGGCAAGTACGCCGAGTTCGCCGACCACCTGGCGCCCCGACGGGCGCGTCTGCTCGACCGAGCGCAGTCGGACATCGAGGACTTCGCCCTGCTGATCGATGCGTGGGGCCCGCTGGTGCGGGCGAGCAGGACCACCCCCGCCGACCGGCTGCCGCGCTAGCCGGAGGACCGGGAGCTCTACGTGACACGCCAGACAAGCAGTCAGCCGGCACACCGGGCACGGAACCCGGTACCCGCCCACCGTGCCCCGACCGTCACCGCGGTCCACACCGGCGCACCCCGCCCCGACCGGTACGGCCTGCACGACCAGACCGCGTTGCGGGCCGCTCTTGCGGCCGCGGCCGATGACCGGATCATCTACGACCTGGACGGCATCGGCCGTCAGTACGCCGCGCTGT
>NZ_JBEOUW010000004.1:225677-315288 GCF_040303045.1 Kitasatospora sp. NPDC096140 | reverse complement strand
ACTGATCCACCCCGAAGGGCTTCACCGTTCGACTTGCATGTGTTAAGCACGCCGCCAGCGTTCGTCCTGAGCCAGGATCAAACTCTCCGTGAATGCTTTCCCGGCAGTACCCAATTAAGAGCGCCGGTCGACACCCGCGTTGAGCGGCACGGCAACCACCGGAATAGGGCGGCCCCGCGCACTGCGTCCTCGCTAGTGTTTATTTCAAAAGGAATCTCCAACCCCAGAACAATCTGAGGCCGGGGATGTCAACATATCTGGCGTTGACTTTTGGCACGCTGTTGAGTTCTCAAGGAACGGACGCTTCCTTCGGACCGCCTTCCAGCGGACCCTCCGGGCTTCGTTCTTTCGTGTTTCCAGCTTATCAGACGTTTTCCGCTCCGTTTTCCGGAGTTTCATTCATCCGATTCCCGCTGGCGGGATTTCCTGCAAACTTCGCTCCGAAGCTTATCAAAGCATTCGGTGTGCTCAGTCCGTGGGATTTGCTTCGTCGGAGGGCGCGCATTTCGTGAAACGCGCTCGCCTCGATTCGGCGGTGTCGTAGACACTAACGCCCGGGCCCGACCGTTGTCCAGTCAGTCCCAACCGTTCAAACCTACTAGCCCACCCTCACCACGTCAATGGTTTGGCCGGATGAGGGAAGAGTAGCAGCTCAGAGGGGTGTTGATCACGCGGCTCAGGCCGCGACAGGCTGCAGGTCGGCCCGGTCGGCCGCGTCCACATCGCCGAACTCGCCGTCCTCGGCGGCCTTTCGCCCCAGCACCAGCGCATAGAGGAGGAAGCCCACCTCCGCCAGGACACCGATGGCGATTCGTGCCCAGGTGGGCAGGCCGGACGGGGTCACGAAGGCTTCGAGGACGCCGGAGACCGCCAGCACGGTGGCCAGCCCCATCGACATCCCGATGATCGAGCGGCCCTGTTCGGCGAGGGCCACGGCACGCGTGCGCGGACCGGGATCGATGACGGTCCAGCCCAGGCGCAGGCCCAGGCCGCCGGCCACGAACACCGCGGTCAGTTCCAGCAGGCCGTGCGGGATGAGCAGACCGAGGAATACGTCGAGGCGCCCGGCGGAGGCCATCAGCCCGACGCCGATGCCGAGGTTCACCACGTTGGTCCACATCACGTAGACCACCGGAATGCCCAGCGCGATCCCGTAGAGCAGGCACTGCACGGCGATCCAGGCGTTGTTCGTCCAGACCTGCGCGGCGAAGGAGCTGGCCGGCCGGTCCGAGTAGTAGGCCTCGTACTGTCCGCCGGGGCGGGTCAGCTCCCGCAGGCGGTCGGGGGCGACGAGGCTGTTGCGGACCTCCGGGTGGGTGGCCATCCACCAGGCGAGCAGTACGGTGCCGAGCAGCGAGAGGACCGCGACCGGCACCCACCAGCGGCGCGCGCGGTAGAGGGCGGCCGGGAAGCTCACCGTGTAGTAGCGGGCGACGTCCTGCCAGCCGTTGGTGCGGGAGCCGGTCACCGCGCTGCGGGCGCGCGAGACCAGGCCGGTCAGGCGGCTCAGCACGGCCGGGTCGGGCGCGGCGGCCTGGACCTTGGCGAGGTGGCCGGTGGTGCGCTGGTAGAGGGTGACCAGTTCGTCCGCCTCCTCGCCGCTGAGCCGGCGCCGGCGGGCGAGAGCGTCCAGCCGTGCCCACTCCCCCTGGTGGGTGGCGACGAAGACGTCCAGGTCCATTCGGCGGCTCCATGATCGGCGGTGGGCGCGGACGTGCGTGCGCGGGCGGGTACGGACGGACACGTGCGGCCCAGCATGCCAGCAGCGCCCCGGGCGACCGCCCCCGGGGATCTCACTTCCCGCGCGCCCGCCGGGCCCCGTATGTTGGCGACTGCGGATCAGACTGCGGAGAGCGGGGCGTGGGGGGCCGGTCCGGGCCGATTCCCTCCACAGCGCTGCCGCCCCCGGCGGTCCCGGGTCCCCAAGGGCGAGCCGCAGGGGCTCCAAGAGCGTGAACGGACAGGTGTCTTGAGCGACCTGGTGACGGGTGAGGCGGTCGTCCTCGGCCTGCAGACGGCGAAGCTGCCGAGTCGGGCACTGGCGATCGTGCTCGACCTGCTCGTGGAGTTCGCCGCCCTGCTGGTGGTCACGCTGCTGCTGAGCGTCGCGCTGGTCGGCCTCGACGGCGCTGCCCTGGCAGCGACCGTGATCGGCATGATGGTGTTCTTCCTGGTCGCCGTCCCGGTGATGGTCGAGACCCTCAGCCACGGGCGCTCGCTGGGCAAGGCCGCGCTCGGCCTGCGGGTGGTGCGCACCGACGGTGGCCCGGTGCGGTTCCGGCACTCGCTGGTGCGCGGGCTGGTCGGGTTCTTCGAGCTGATCGCGCTGTCCGGCTCCCCGGCCGTGATCACCTCGGCGGTGAACTCGGAGGGCAGGCGGCTCGGCGACATCTTCGCCGGGACGGTGGTCGTCCGGGAACGCACCCCGGGCGCGGGCGGCTCCGCCACCCCGCTGCCGCCGGTGCACCCGCACCTGCTCCAGACGATGGGCCCCGAGCTGGTCGCGATGGACTTCTCGGCCGTTCCGGAGCCGCTCTGGCTCGCCGTGCGCCAACTGCTCGGCCGGATCGGCCAGTTGGACCCTGCGGTGATGAACCGGATGACCGCCCGGCTGGCCGAGGACCTGTCCGCCCGGATCGGCCACCCCGTTCCCCCGGGGCTGCACCCGGCGGCGTACCTCGGCGCGGTGCTCACCGAGCGCCAGCGGCGGGAGTGGACGCGCGCCCAGCAGCAGCTGTGGGCGGCCGGGCCGGTGCCCCCGCAGGTCCCGGCGCCCCGCCCGGCTTCCGGACCGGTGCCCGGCACCGCCGACGGACGGCCGCTCCGGGTCCTCGGCGTACCGAGCGCCCCCGCGCCGACCTCCCCGGTGCCCACGGCACCGGTACCCATGGCACCGGCGCCCGTGCCGGCCGCCCCCGCCCCCGCCCCGGTCGCGCCGGCCGTCCCGTCCTTCGACAAGCCCGCCGCCGGCACCGGCTTCGCCCCGCCCTCCTGAGCCACGGGCCCGCCCCAGCCGCGGCCCGGCCCGGCCACCGGCGGTCCCGCGGCCCGCTACTCCTCGTCCTCCCCCACCCGCCAGGCGTTCGGCGGCGACTCCAGCTCCTCCAGCTCGATCCCGCCCGCCGCCAGCACCACGTCCCCCGCCAGGTGGACGACCTGCTGCTCCCCCGTCTCCAGGTCCGCGACCTGGTACCGCTCGACGAGCAGCGGCCCCGAGTCCGTCTCGTGGGTGTCGACGCCCTCCAGCAACCACCCCTGGTCGAGCGTGCGCGGCGCCAGGACCGGTTCGGTGAACGCCACCAGCCGCACCCGCGCGCTCGCCCCCTCCCGCAGCCGCAGCAGCCGGGCGGTGGCGACCAGGAAGCCGGGCGAACGGCCGGTGAAGGCGTGCGCCCGGTCGTGCCCCTCCGCCGCGTGCTCGCCGCCCGGGTCCGCCGGGTCGGTCCGCACCCAGGCCACCCCGTCCACCGCGCCGCCACGCACCTGCCAGCCCCCGGCCCGCAGCTCCATCCGCAGCGGCCGGGCCCGCGAGTCCAGCGTGAGGTCGACGCCGCCGATCACCCGGCCGTCCGGCGCGTAGGTCTTGGACACGTACCGCCACCCGGCCGCCCCGGGAGCGCAGCTGAAACGCTCCTCGCCGAGCAGGACGTGGTCGTGGGTGTCGTGGAGCGAGTACCGGCCATTGGGCATGCCCGAAAGACTACGTGCGCGTTCCGGGTCCGACTCACGTGCAACGTTCCGCGGTGCCCCGCGCATTAGGGGGGTGGACGGCACCGGATCGGTGCCGCCGCCACTACGAGAGGGGGTGCAGATGGCGAAGCAGACGCGCGACGCGGAGTTCACGGAGTACGTGGCCTCCAGGAGCGGCTGGCTGCGGAAGGTCGCCTATCTGCTGTGCGGGGACTGGCACCGGGCCGACGACCTGGTCCAGGAGACGATCACCAAGCTGTACGTGAACTGGGCGCGGGCCGCACGGATGGAGAACCGGGACGGCTACGCCCGCCGGGTCCTGGTGAACACGTTCCTGGCCGAGCAGCGCTCCCCGTGGTGGCGCCGCACCGTCCGCTCGGAGGCCGACCCGGACGCGGTGGCCGGCGGCGTCGACCTGGACGCCTCCCTCGACCTGCGCCGGGCGCTCGCCGCGCTCCCGCCCCGCCAGCGGGCCACGGTGGTGCTCCGCTACTACTGCGACCTGTCGATCGAGCAGGCCGCCGAGGCCCTGGGCTGCTCCTCCGGGAACGTCAAGAGCCAGAGCTCCCGTGCGCTGGACACCCTCCGCAGCAGGCTCACCGCCCGTCCCGCCGTCGCCGAGAGGATGTCATGACCACCACGGATCCCCACGACCTGGCCAACCGTCTGGCGGCGCTGGCCGACGAACCGGCTCCGCCTCCGGGTTTCGACGCCGGCCGCTCCCTGGCCGAGGGCGCGACGCGGCTTCGCCGGCGCAGGCTGGCCGTGCTCGGCAGCGTCGCGGGCGCGACGGCCGCGGTGGTGGCCGGCGCCGCCCTCCTGCTTCCGGGCTCCGGCACCGCCGCACCCGTGCTGCCCGCCGGACCCGCGGTGGCCACCACCGCGCCCCCGACGCTCGTGCCGTCACCGACCGCCGCACCGACCCGGACCGGGGCCGACCCGCTGACCCCTGAGCTCCGGTTCGGTTGGCTGCCGGAGTGGGCCGACGGTGACAACGGTGTCGGGTACCAATCCGCCTTCCACGGGTTCGATTTGGAGGCGAACGGCCGGGGCGGGAACGCCCCGCGGCTGCAGCTCAGGCTGTACCCGGCCGGGGCGCGGCCCTCGATGACCGGGACGCCCGGAAGCACGGTCCGGGCGGAGGAGGCCGAGCCGGTCGACGGCCGGAGCGCCTACTGGGTGGTATCCGACGCGCCGCCGTACGACCACCAGCCCACCCTGCGGTGGCTGACGCCCTCGGGCCGCTGGGCGGAGCTCGCGGGCACCGACGGCCGGCCCGCCGACATCGCCCGGGAGGTCCTGCACAAGGTGGCCGCCGGGGTCCGGTACGGCACGTGGGACGTCCCGCTGCCGGTGCGGATCACCGGACTGCCCGCGGCGTTCGAGGTCACCAACGTCCAGCTGGCGCGTCCGGACGCGAACGCCAAGGTCCCCTGGAGCATGTGGCTGATGCTGGAGGCGGAGGGCAAAACCGTCTGGTTGTCCGTGAAGCCGTCCGTCGCCGGGTCAACGGCGTCGCCGACCGGGAAGGACGGGTCGCCGATCACCGGCCCGTGCTCCGCGGACAACGGGGTGCAGGTGTGCGTCGGAGCCGGGGCCGAGCTGCCGCCCTCGCTGGCGCAGCTCGGCGGGCTGCCGTGGCTGCTCGCCCACACCAAAGCCCTCGGCCCGGACCCGAGCACCTGGACCTCCGACGTGATCGTCCGCTGAACGAGCCGAACGCCGGTGGCCGGCACCCCCGGGCGGGGGTGCCGGCCACCGGCGTCAGAGCGTCAGCGACACCGCATCAGTAGCGGTACTGCTCCGGCTTGTACGGGCCCTCGACCGGAACGCCGATGTAGTCGGCCTGGTCCTTGGTCAGGGTGGTCAGCTTCACGCCCAGCGCGTCGAGGTGCAGGCGCGCGACCTTCTCGTCCAGGTGCTTCGGCAGCACGTAGACGCCGATCGGGTACTGCTCGGTCTTCGTGAACAGCTCGATCTGGGCGATCGTCTGGTTGGCGAAGGAGTTGGACATCACGAAGGACGGGTGGCCGGTCGCGTTGCCCAGGTTCAGCAGGCGGCCCTCGGACAGCATGATGATGGTGTGGCCGTCGGCGAAGCGCCACTCGTGGACCTGCGGCTTGACCTCGGTCTTCACGATGCCGGGCAGCTTCGCCAGGCCGGCGATGTCGATCTCGTTGTCGAAGTGGCCGATGTTGCCGACGATCGCCTGGTGCTTCATCTTCTCCATGTGCGAGGCAAGGATGATGTCCTTGTTGCCCGTGGTGGTGATGAAGATGTCCGCGATCGAGACGACGTCCTCCAGGGTGGTGACCTGGTAGCCGTCCATCGCCGCCTGCAGCGCGCAGATCGGGTCGATCTCGGTGATGATCACGCGGGCGCCCTGGCCGCGCAGCGACTCGGCGCAGCCCTTGCCCACGTCGCCGTAGCCGGCGACGACGGCGACCTTGCCGCCGATCAGCACGTCGGTGGCGCGGTTGATGCCGTCGATCAGCGAGTGGCGGCAGCCGTACTTGTTGTCGAACTTCGACTTGGTGACGGCGTCGTTGACGTTGATCGCCGGGAACAGCAGCTGGCCGTCACGGTGCATCTCGTACAGGCGGTGGACACCGGTGGTGGTCTCCTCGGTCACGCCCTTGATGGTGGCGGCGACCTCGGTCCACTTGTTCGGGGTGTCCTTCAGGGTGCGGTTCAGCAGCTCCAGGATGATCCGGAACTCGTCGTTGTCCGCGGTGGACGGGTCCGGCGCGGCACCGGCCTTCTCGAACTCGACGCCCTTGTGGATCAGCAGGGTGGCGTCGCCGCCGTCGTCCAGGATCATGTTCGGGGTCTTGCCGTCGGGCCAGGTCAGCGCCTGCTCGGTGCACCACCAGTACTCGTCCAGGGTCTCGCCCTTCCAGGCGAAGACCGGGATGCCCTGCGGGTTCTCCGGGGTGCCCTCCGGGCCGACGGCGATGGCGGCGGCCGCGTGGTCCTGGGTGGAGAAGATGTTGCAGGAGCACCAGCGGACCTCGGCACCGAGCGCCGTCAGGGTCTCGATCAGCACGGCGGTCTGGATCGTCATGTGCAGCGAGCCGGTGATGCGCGCGCCGGCCAGCGGCTTCGACTCGGCGTACTCCGCGCGGATCGCCATCAGACCGGGCATCTCGTGCTCGGCCAGCTGGATCTCCTTGCGGCCGAACGGCGCCAGGGAAAGGTCGGCGACCTTGAAGTCACCGGTGATGTCGGTCGACATGCGTCTGCTCCTCGCTGATGGGGGTGGGGCCGAAGGTCCGGATGTGCATCGCGCATGGCAGGCCGTACGGGTGCACGGCCACGCCGGGACCACCGGATCCCCGCGGTGGCGGACCGGCTCCCTGCGCAGCACAAACCGTCGGAGGACCTCTCTCCCTCGACCGGCGCACACCCTACGGGGGCGGGCCGCCGATCGACCGCCATCAGCAGCGACGTTCTGGCTCTGGTGACGAATCTACACCGCCGGCCCCATGAGCCGTCTGCCGATGACCGATTTCGGCCCCCGATCCGACCGGGTCTCAAGCCCGGCCCCAGGGCCTCGGCGAGGCCTCCGGTCGCCCGGGGCCGAAGCCCCGGCCCGGCCCGTCAGTGGCCCGTCAGTGCGAGGCCTCCGGGCCCGGCCCGCCGGGCGTGGCGGCCGGGTCCTCGCCCGCCGCGGCCTTCTCGGCGCTGTAGACGTCGGGCTCCAGGTAGATCGCCCGCGCGATCGGGACGGCCGCCCGGACCCGCTCCTCCGCCGCGTCGATCGCCTCCGCCACCCGGGCGGCGCTGTCCTCGGCGTTGACGGCGATCTTGGCGGCGATCAGCAGCTCCTCCGGGCCGAGGTGCATGGTCCGCATGTGGATCACCCCGGTGACGGACCGGCCGTCCACCAGCGCCTCGCGGATCCGTCGCACCGAGTCCTTGTCGGCGGACTCGCCGAGCAGCAGCGACTTGGTCTCCAGGGCGAGCACCACGGCGATCACCACCAGCAGGACGCCGATGCACAGGGTGCCGATGCCGTCCCAGACGCCGTCACCGGTGATCACCGTGAGCGAGACGCCGAGCAGCGCGAGCACCAGGCCGATCAGCGCGCCGGTGTCCTCCAGCAGCACCACCGGCAGTTCCGGCGCCTTGGCGGTGCGGATGAACTGGGTCCAGCTCTGCCGGCCCTTGAGCTTCGCCGACTCGCGCATCGCGGTGAGGAAGGACCAGCCCTCCATCGCGATCGCGAAGATCAGCACGCCGACCGCCCAGACCCAGGAGTCGAGCGCCTCGGGGTGGTTGACCTTGTGCCAGCCCTCGTAGATCGCGAAGAGACCACCGACGCTGAACAGCACGATCGCCACCAGGAAGGCGTACACGTAGCGCTCGCGGCCGTACCCGAAGGGGTGCTCCTCGTCCGCCTCCCGGCGCGCCCGCTTGCTGCCGACCAGCAGCAGCACCTGGTTGCCGGAGTCGGCCACCGAGTGCACGCCCTCGGCCAGCATCGACGAGGAACCGGTGAAGCCGAAGGCGGTGAACTTGGCCGCCGCGATCGCCAGATTCGCGGACAGCGCCGCCACCAGTGCCTTGGTGCCGCCTTCGGTACTCATGCCTGAATGTCCTTCACGGGTTCGGGTCAGCGTCCTCGACCGCTTACCGTACCGGCCGCACGGCCCGGCCCGGTCGACCGTCTCAGGACTGCGCGGCAGCCAGGCCCAGGTAGACGGCGGCGAAATCGGTCAGCGCGACCAGGTCTGCCAGCCCGAGCAGCGCGTCCGGCCGGGTGCTGGCGTACTCGGTCAGCCGGACGTCGTGCGCGGCGGCCAGCCGGTGCGCCCTGGTCACCCCGAAGCTGCGCGGGCCGGCGTCCTCCTCCGACACCTCGACCGGGCCGTCCTGCTCGCCCTGCGTCCCGGCCGCGCCCGGGGTGTGCCGCAGCAGCAGGACCTGCAGGTGCAGCGGGTCCGGCTCCTCGACGCGGTCGCGGAAGAAGTCGTCCGGGTCCGCACCCGCACCCAACTGCCCGGTGAACATGCCGCGGTGGGCGGTGAGCACCTGCGGCAGCTCCCCGGCCAGCGCCGGCCGCCCGGCCCGGTCGGCCAGCTGGGCGGCGAAGCGGGCGGCGGCGGCCCCGGCGATCGGGTCCTCCGCCCACAGCAGCGGGACCGTCCCGGCCAGCCGCGCCGCCAGTCCCTTCGCCGGGTTGGTGTACGCGGCGGCGTCCGGGCGGCAGCGCACGGCGGTGGCGTCCAGCAGGTCGGCCACGCCCGGCAGCGCGTCGTACGGCAGCTGGGTGAGGCCGATCTTCTGGGCGAGCGCCAGCAGCGGGGTGAGGTGGGACCACAGCGCGGCCGGGTCCTCGGCCGGGAGGTCCGGCTCGGCGGCCGCGGCGGGCGGGCCGTCCTCGGGCAGCACCGAGGTCACGTACGGCAGCGGCAGTGCGCGCACCTGCAGTGCGGCCTCGGCCAGCGGGCTGCCCGCCGGGGCGGTGACGACGATCGAGCAGCCGCGCGCGTAGGCCTGTTCGGCGAGGGCGACCAGGCCCTGCTCGCCGCCGTCGGCGGAGCTGATCGCCAGCAGGTCGAGCGGGCCGGCCCAGCCGGGCAGCTGCCAGCCGAGCCCGGTGGTGAAGGCGGGCGGGGCGCCGGCCCGGTCACTGCGCGGGGCGGCCGCCTCGGTCGGCGGCAGTGCGACCACGAGGCTGGACGTGCCGGCCAGCGCGGCCAGCATCCCGGCCGCGGTCAGCGCGCTGCCGTGCCCGGCGACCAGGACGGCCCGCGGGCGACCGTCCGGGCGCAGCCGGTCGAGGCCGGCCGCGTCGGCCTGGCGCAGCGCGGTCCGGACCCTGGCGCCGGCGCCGGCCAGGGCCAGCAGGGCGCGGTCCTGGTCGGCGCGCTGGAGGGCGGCCGGGTCGTCGAGCAGGGTGTCGTCGAGCATGCGGCGGGCCTCCGGCTGCGGTCCTGAGCGGCTGGCGGGGTGGGGCTTCGCCCCAAGGATCAGGCCGGGCGGCGGGCCTCGTCCACCAGGAGGACCGGAATGCCGTCGCGGACCGGGTACGCGAGGCCGCAGTCCGCACCGGTGCAGACCAGCTCGGGCTGCTCCTCGGTGCCGCCCTCGGTGAGCGCGGCCCGGCACTGCGGGCAGACCAGGATCTCCAGCAGGAAGGATTCGAGCTTCATGGGGGCTCTCCAAAGTTCGGTGGTGGCGCGGAGGTGCCCCGGCCGATAGGAAACCCTACCGGCCGGGGCACCGGGCGCCGAGGTCAGGCGCGTCCGCTCAGGTGCGTCCGCTCAGCCGCGGACGACGGCGAGCACGCCGTCGCGCAGCTCGGCCATCTTCGCCGGGTCCTTGGCCTCGACGTTCAGGCGCAGCAGCGGCTCGGTGTTGGAGGCGCGCAGGTTGAACCACCAGTCCGGCCCGGCCACGGTCAGGCCGTCCAGCTCGTCCACCTCGGTGCCCTCCAGGCCGGCGTACGCGGCGCGGACGGCGGCGGTGCTGGCGGCCTGGTCGGCGACGGTGCTGTTGATCTCGCCGGAGGCGGCGTAGCGGTCGTACTCGGCGGTGAGCGCGGACAGCGTGCCCGGCTGCCCGCCGAGCGCGGCCAGCACGTGCAGCGCGGCCAGCATGCCGGTGTCGGCGCGCCAGAAGTCGCGGAAGTAGTAGTGGGCCGAGTGCTCGCCGCCGAAGACGGCGTCGGTGACGGCCATCTCCTGCTTGATGAAGGAGTGGCCGACCCGGGTGCGCACCGGCTTGGCGCCCAGCTCGCGGACCACCTCGGGGACGGTCCAGGAGGTGATCAGGTTGTGGATGATCGTGGGCTCGTCCTCGCCGGCGGCGCGGGCGCGGGCGATCTCGCGGGCGGCGACCAGGGCGGTGATCGCGGACGGGGAGACCGGCTCGCCGCGCTCGTCGACGACGAAGCAGCGGTCGGCGTCGCCGTCGAAGGCCAGGCCCACGTCGGCGCCGACCTCGCGCACCTTGGCCTGCAGGTCGACCAGGTTCTTCGGGTCGAGCGGGTTGGCCTCGTGGTTCGGGAAGGTGCCGTCCAGCTCGAAGTACATCGGGACGAGCTCGATCGGCAGGCCGTCGAAGACGGTCGGCACGGTGTGGCCGCCCATGCCGTTGCCGGCGTCGACCGCGACCTTCAGCGGGCGGATCCCGGTGAGGTCGACCAGGCCCAGCAGGTGGTCGGCGTAGCCGCGCAGGGTCTCCTGCGCGGAGAGCGCGCCGGGCTTCACGTCCTTGGCCGGGATCGTGACGGTGTCGTCCTCGGCGGTCCAGGACTCGACCAGCTCGCGGATCTCGGACAGGCCGGTGTCCTGGCCGACCGGGGCGGCGCCGGCCCGGCACAGCTTGATGCCGTTGTACTGGGCCGGGTTGTGGCTGGCCGTGAACATCGCGCCGGGCAGGTCGAGCTTGCCGCTGGCGTAGTACAGCTGGTCGGTCGAGCAGAGCCCGATCTGCACCACGTCGGCGCCGTAGGCCGCGGCGCCCTCGGCGAAGGCCAGGCTGAGCGACGGGGAGGAGGGGCGCATGTCGTGGCCGACGACGATCGCGGACGCGCCGGTGACCTGCACGAACGCGGCACCGAAGGCCCGGGACAGGCTCTCGTCCCACTGGTCCGGGACGACGCCTCGGACGTCGTACGCCTTCACGAGCTGCTTGAGGTCGCGCACTGCGGCTCCACCCTGGTCTCTGTACTGGTCGGTCACGGTACGGCCACCGCCCGTCCGGTCGACGGGCGCGGTGGCGGTAGACCGGCAGCGTACCCGGGCCGGACGAACGCCCCGTGCCGGGACAGGCGTCAGTTGTCGGGCGAGCGCAGCACCCGGAGGTGGCCGCGGCGGCTTCCCTCGGTGGACTCGCCCTCGGGCGCGCGGCCCTGACGGGGGGTCTGCGGGCGGGCGGCCTCGCGCACGGCGTTGGCGAGGGCCTCCAGGTCGTCGCTGCTGCGGCGCAGCGGCCCGGCCTCGGCGGCGAGCCGGACGACCTCCCAGCCGCGCGGGGCGGTGAGGCGCTCGGCGTGCTCGGCGCACAGGTCGTAGCAGTGCGGCTCGGCGTAGGTGGCGAGCGGGCCGAGGACGGCGGTCGAGTCCGCGTAGACGTACGTCAGCGTCGCGACGGCCGGCCGGCCGCACGCGGTCCGCGAACAACGACGTACAGAGCTCACGAGGGTGGACGGTACCGCACTCCCCGCCGGGGAGCGAAGACCGCCTGCCCGGAGGGTGTGCCGTGTCGCCCTCCGGGCGCCGGGGACGCGTATCGGCCGCCCCGGGCGATTCCCCGCCGGAGTGGTCCACTTCCGACCGTCCAAGGACTACTCTCGGCAGTGATATGGACAGCTCCGCACCGCAGTCATCGACAGGCCCAGCGCGCCGCCCCCGGCACCGCGACCGGCACGGCAGGGGGATGCGCGGCCCGCTGGCGCCGCCGCAGGTGCCGATCTCGCTCACCCGTTCCGAACTGTTCGACGACTACGTGCGCGAGTCGGTCGAGCGGCTGGAGCGGCGGTGGCCGCAACTGATCGAGGTGGAGTTCGCCGTCCAGGAGGTGCCGCTGCACGAGCCGGACGGCGCCGACGCCGAGGACGGCGTGCCGCTGGGGCGGGTGTCGCCGGGCAAGCAGGGGCGCAAGAGCCAGATCGTGGTCTACCGGCGGCCGGTGGAGATCCGGGCGAAGACCCGGGAGGACCGGGCGGCGCTGGTGCACGAGATCCTGATCGAGCAGGTCGCCGAGCTGCTGGGGCTCTCGCCGGACGCCATCGACCCGCGCTACGACGAGGACTGACGCGGGGGCGGCACCGCACCGGTGCCGCCCCCCGTCGTCCTCGCCGTCCCGGCCGCGCCGGCCGTCCTCGCTCAGTTCAGGACGACGCCCGGGTCCTGGGCGGCCTGCGGGACCTTGACGGTGCTGCGGTCGTCGCGCAGCGCCTGGACGGTGAACATCGGCACGTCCTTGGTGGGGATGGACAGCATCCGGGCCGCGACCACCGGGCCGCCCGAGACGGTCTCCACGCTGAGCGCGAAGACGCCGTTCAGCCCGGCGGGCTCGGGCGCCGGGAGGGCGACCGTGCCGCCGGCCGGGAGCTGGACCTCCTTGGTGGCCGGGGTGCCGCCGCCGCTGCCCGCCGAGGCGGTGACCCGGACGGTGGCCGCGTCGCCGGTGGAGGTCAGGTAGAGCGTGGAGCCGCCGGCCCGGTTGTCGGCGACGCTGCCGCGGGCGCCGACCGGGTCGCTGCCGGTGAGCCAGGCCGCGTCGGTCTTGCCGTTGGCGGCCGCCCGGTCGATCCGCAGACCGGCCACGATCGGGGTCGGGTGCTTGGGGTCGCTGGGCGACAGCCGCAGCCCGGCGACCTCGTCCCGGGTGACCTTGCCGAGGTCGACGGCGGCCACCATGCCCGCCTTGACGTGGATCGACTCGTTGCCGGCCGGGGAGAACCAGCCGTTCTTGCCGGAGAGCTGGATCTTCAGGTCGGCGTCGTCCTCCGGCGGCGCCCAGACCACCAGTCGGGCGGCGGAGGTGTCGGCGGGCAGGCCGGCCATCGCCTGGGTGGCGGCCGGGGCGGCCGAGGCCGGGATCCAGTCGGCTCCCTTGCCGCCGTCGGCGGCGTGCAGCGCCGCGCCGACCCGGCCGGAGCGGACCACCACGTGCACCGCGAGGTCGGTGACGGCGCCCTTGCTGAGGGTCGACAGCAGGACGGACTGGGAGCTGCCGGGGGCGACGGTCAGGCCGTTGGCGGCGTCGTTGTCGATCAGGCCCTTGTCCCCGTACAGCTTGATGTCGACCACCGCGGCGGAGGACTCGGTGTTGACCAGGCTCAGGTAGTCGACCCGGTCGGCGGCGGTGCTGGCCCCGGCGAACCAGAAGCTCGTGCCCGCCGGGGTGCAGGTGAGTCCGGACAGGCCGAGGCCGCGCGGCTCGGTGACGACGGTGGTCTGGGTGACGGTGAAGCCCGGGGCGAGGGCGCCGGTGGCGAGCGCCCCGGTGCCGGGTGCGGTGTCCCCGTTGCCCGCCGGTCCGGTGGCCGGGGTGCCGGGCTTGGCCAGCGTCAGCCGGGCGTCGGCGGGCGCGGCGTTCTTGTCCTTGGCCTGCGCGGTCGGGGCGCCCGAGCCGGTCGGGGCCGGGGTCGCGGTCGCGGTCGCCGTCGGGGTGGCCGCAGCGGAGGGGGTGCCGGAGGGCTGGGCGGCCACCGCGGGCGCGGCCGCGTCGGAGAGCCAGCCGGCGCCGCCGGTGGCGGAGCCCGTCCCGGGCGGGGTGTAGGCGGTGAGCGTGGTCGAGCCGGTCAGGCCCTGCAGCGGCTGCGGACAGACCGCCCCCGTCCGCTCGACCTGCGCGGTGGTCGCGGCCGCTCCCCCGGCCGCCTCGGCCGGGGGAGCGGCCGGCGGGCGCACCTGGGCGATGCCGAACACCGCCGCGAGCACCACGGCCGCGGCGAGCAGGGACGGGGTGGTCCTCGTCCCGCCGGCCTTCCCGGCGAACCGGCCGGGCCCGGCGGCCGGGGCGGACGCGGCCGGCTCCGGCGCGAAGGCCGTCCCGACGGGCTCGGGGGCCTCGTCGGCGCCGGACTTCTTCCTGAATGCGGGCTTCTTCATCGCGGGTCAGCTCCCCGATCCGGGCTGGTGCGGGTACCGGCCGGTGCCGTTGGGGTCGTTCGGGTCGTAGTAGGGCTGCTCGGACGGCGGCTGCCCCGGCTGCCAGGGCTGCCGGTGGTCCGGCTGCCCGTACGCGTCGTAGCCGTACTGCTGCTCCGACCCGTACGGCTGCTCGTAGCCCTGCTGGGGGTAGGCCTGCTGCCCGTGGCCGTCGTAGCCCTGGCCGTCGTACCCCTGGGTCTCGTAGCCCTGGCCGCCGTACGGCGCGGACACCGGCGGCTGGGCCGCGTACTGGTCGTAGCTGTACGGGTCGGCCTGCTGGTACGTCTGGTACGGGTCGGTGTACGGCTCGGCCTCCTGGACGGCGGCGGCCGCCTGGACCGCCTCGGTCACCGGTTCGGCGGCCGGCTGCGCCGGGATCGCGCCCGGCCGGCCCTCGTACACCCCGGTGTCGTCGGCGCCGGGTTCGCCGCCCTCGCCCCGCTCGGCCATCCGGCGGGCCCGGCGGCTGCCGGGGGCGGGGGCCTGCGCCTGGGCGGCGGCGGCCAGCGCGGCGGCGGCCACCACCTCCTCGGGCAGGTCGTCGTCGTTGTGGTTGCGGCGCCCGGGCAGGGCCAGCACCAGGATGGTCAGACCGAGCAGCACCTGGGCCCAGATCCAGCCGGTGTGGGCGAGGCTGCCCTCCCGGGTGACGGTGAGCTTGCCGCCGCCGGCCGGGAGCTTGAAGCCCTGTGCCCAGCCGTCGACCGTGGTGGACTCCAGCGCGGTGCCGTCCAGGGTGGCCTTCCACTCGGGTGCGGCGGACTCGGCGAGGCGCAGCACCCGGCCGTCCGGGCCGGCCGGGACGGTGGCCGCGAGGTCGCGGGTCCCGGCGGGGACGACCACCGGGGTGGCGCCCGGGGCGGTGATCACGGCGCGGACCGCGGGGGCGCCGTTGACCTGCCAGAGCGCCGTGCCGTTGTCCTGGTTGGCCTTGACCAGGCCGGGCGTGGCGTCCAGGACGTCCTTGAAGGCGTCAATCACCGGCTGCTCGACCAGCACGTAGGCGATGCCGTAGCCGGCCAGGGCGCCGGCCTGGTCGGCGCCGGAGCCGGCCAGCAGGCTGCCGACCATCCGGTTCAGGCCGTCCTGGGTGCCGGTCGCCGGGTCGACGGTGGACTCGGCCTGGCCGAGCGTCAGGCCGGCGCCGCGCAGCACGGTGTAGCGGACGGCGCCGCCGCCCTTCTCGCCGGTGACGACGAGCGTGCGGGACCGGTCGGTGGTGCCGGCCTCCTCCGCGATGAAGGCGGGCACCTGGCCGACCGCGGCGCGGTTCAGCGGCTTGCCGGCGCCGGTCAGCGCCCACCACAGGCCGGTGCCCAGCGGCGCCAGCACGGCCGCGGCCACCACCAGGGCGGCCACCGGCTGGCGCCAGCCGAAGGCGATCCCGGCGACGCGGGCGTTGGCGCCGTCGGCGCCGATCGCGGCCGCGGCCAGCAGGGCGATCCCGGCGACCAGGGTGGCCGGGCCGGCCCAGGCGGGCACCGCCGGGCCGCCGGAGGCCGGGGTGACGGAGGTGCCCGCCACCACGACCGCGAAGACCAGGCCGGCGCCGGCCGCGCCCCAGGCGGCGAGCACCGCGCGGCGGCGGTCGGCGCGCAGCAGCGCGGCGAGCGCGGCGAGGACGACACCCGCCGACAGCCAGATCGGCGGCACGCCGGCGCCGCCCGGGTTGACCAGCAGCAGGCCGGCCGCGCTCGCGCCGGTGCCGTGCAGGCCGGGCAGCCCGGCCTCCAGCAGCAGCGACTGGGGGTGCGACAGCACCTTGAGCGACCACGGGGCCAGCACGCCGACCGGGACGGCGAGGATCACCAGGACGCGCAGGCCGAGCAGCCGCAGCGCCGTACCGCCGGAGCCGAAGGCCCCGCCGCGCAGCACCGCGGCGACGAGCATCGCCAGGCAGAGCGGGACGGCGAGCGCCCAGGTCAGCGGGACGAAGGCGGTGGCCAGGGTGAGCAGCAGGACGGCCATCCAGACCGGCCGCCAGCCCGGGCGGGCGCCCTTGGCGGCGCTCTCGTCCCGGATGCCGAGGCCGGCCGCGATCGCGGCGGCGCGAGCCAGCGGCGGCAGCAGCACGGCGAGGACGGCGGTGCCGATCCGGCCCTGGGCGAGTGCGCCGGTCGCGGCGGGCAGCAGCGCGTAGGTGGCGCTGGCCCAGGCGCGGACCAGCTTGGAGTCCAGCAGCGGGCGGGACACCAGGTAGGCGCTGACCGCGGACAGCGGGACGGTGAGCACGACGAGCACGGTGAGCGCGAGGTCGGCGTGGCCGAACAGCAGCCAGGAGAACACCGCGAGCACGCCGAGGTACGGCGGAGCGGCGGCGGTGGAGCCGGTGCCGACCGGGTGCCAGGCGTCCGCGTACATCGACCAGAGGCCGCCCGCGCCGTCGGAGGCGGGCAGCAGGGCGCCGCCGAACAGCTCTCCGCTGCCGAGCAGGCCGCGGCAGGCGACCAGGGCGAACACCAGCAGGGCCGCGAACAGCACCGGCGCCGGGCGCCGGGCGAGCTTCTTGACCAGCGCGAACTGCTCGACGACCAGGTCCTCGGAGTCGTCGTCGCCGCCGGCCTCGACCGAGCCGTGCCGGCTGCCGGTGTCGTCGCTGCCGCCTATCCCGAGCGAGCTGATGACGCCCTCGACGGCCAGCCGGGTGGTGGCGCCGGGCGCGGGGAAGAGCGTGCGGTCGTCCAGGGCGTCCGCCGCCCTGGTCCGGGAGCGGCGTTTGCGCGCGGCCAACAGCCGTGGGAAGCGGACGAGTTCGTGGCCGAGACCGGCCAGTTCGTCGACCGCCTGGCGCGGGTCCTTACCGAGCAGGTTGGTGACGGCCCGCAGCAGGGTGCCGAGCACCAGCCGCAGCAGGACGTAGGGGAACAGTGCGCCCCGGCAGTTGGCGAGCAGGGTGTAGACGGCGCCGGCCTTGTCCACCCGGTGCGGGTGGGAGGAGGCGCAGTCGATGGCGCGGCGCTCGCGGCCGGCGGCCTCGGCGTGCCGCAGCACGGCGTCGGGGGCGATCACGACGCGGTGGCCGGCGGCGTTGACCCGCCAGCAGAAGTCGGTGTCGTCCCGCATCAGCGGGAGGGCCTTGTCGAAGCCGCCGAGCTCCTCGAAGACGTCCCGGCGCACCAGCATGCCGGCGCTGGAGACGGCGAGCACCGGACGGACCTGGTCGTGCTGGCCCTGGTCCTGCTCGCGACGGTCGAGGCCGGTCCAGCGGCGCCCGGAGCGGGCGATCGTCACGCCGACTTCGAGCAGCTGGCGGCGGTCGTACCAGCTGCGCAGCTTGGGGCCGACGACGGCGGCGCTGGGGGTGGAGTCGGCGACCTGGAGCAGGCGGCGCAGCGCGTCGGTCTGCGGCTCGCAGTCGTCGTGCAGCAGCCAGAGCCACTCGATCGGCTGGGTCTCGCGCGGGCCGCCGCGGCCGAGGTCGTCCTCCTGGGCGAGCGGGTCGCCGAAGTCGTCCCAGCCGCCGGTGACCGGGTCGTAGCCGGAGGGGTCGAGCCGGTAGGGCAGGTCCTCGGGGCGCAGCGGCGGGCTGTTGAAGACGGCCTCGGCGACGGCGGTGCCGAAACCGGCCCTGCGGCCGAGGACGATCGGGCCGCTCTCGGGGAGCCAGTCGGCGAGGGTGTCGGCGAGCAGCCGCGGGGAGTCGTCGGTGGAGCCGGTGTCGACCGCGAGGACGCGCTGGACCTGGCGGTCCTGCCCGAGCAGGCCGGCCAGTGCCTGCGGGAGCCAGCGGGCGCCGTCGTGCGAGACGATCACCGCGGTGACCAGGTGGCGCGGATAGGCGGGCGGCCTGGAAGCGGTGAGGCCGCTCTGGTGGCTGTAGACGGTCATCGAGTGCGCGGGCCCCAGTTCTCGGTGGACACAGCCGGTGAACGGCAACCGGATGGCGCACCACACTAACGGCTCCCGGTGGACGGTTCGTGCGGGGTGCCGGTGCGGGGACGGTGAAGGCGACCGCCGGGGAGACCGAGGAGGAGGGGCGACGGGGACCGGGACGGAGCCCGCGCGAAGGGGGCCGGGAACGCGAAAGCGCCCCACCACCACGGTGAGGCGCCCGTACAGCCGTGCGGTCGTCCGCCGCTGTCGAAGGATCAGCGGCGGCGGGGGCCCGCCCCCTCAGACCGCGCTCTTCTTGAGCCGACGGCGCTCGCGCTCGGACAGGCCGCCCCAGATGCCGAAGCGCTCGTCATTGGCGAGGGCGTACTCCAGGCACTCCGAGCGGACCTCGCAGGCGAGGCAGACCTTCTTGGCCTCGCGGGTCGAGCCGCCCTTCTCGGGGAAGAAGGACTCGGGGTCGGTCTGGGCGCACAACGCGCGCTCCTGCCAACCGAGTTCCTCCTCGTCCTCCGCGATGCCGTCCCCGATCAACAGCTCAAAGAGCTCGCTCATGTGGCGCGCCTCCTCTGCCCCTACTTGGCGTCCCCGTGGTTGCCGTTGCCTCGTGCGGCTGACGACACGAGTGAAATTACAGTTGCGTCACTCTGGCCCAGTCAAGCCGAGCTCTGGTATTGGGGCCAGGATTCACTCCCCGGCACCAAGCCGTTACGAATAGTGTACATATCCGGACACAACGGACCTTCTGCTTCAAGGCCCTGAACAGCGCCGAACCGTCCGCAACCATTCGCCAGGTGACGCTCCGTCACCGCCACAGGCCGGTCATCGGCCTGCCTTCCCGGCGATCTTCCCATCGAAACATAGAGAGTGATGAATCACCCCATCAGGGAAAGATCCGGGCCGAACCCACTCGAATGCCGCACGATTCGGTTTGACACCGCCCGCGTGGATGCGGTGTCCTTGCTCCTATGTCAGAGTTCGCCAGCCCCCGGAGCGGTTCCACGCTTCGCCGTGCCGTGAACTCTTGTTGTCGCCTCTGTTCCTGCTGTATCTAGGCGCCCGCGTCCCACCGCGCGCCGCCCCCAGGAAGCACAGAGGCCGCCCGCGAATCCCGCCCCAGGACATCCCGGATCCGGCTGATCCCGACGAACCAGCCGACTCCTCCGAGGACGACTCCCGTGCGCATGATCCGCATCCGCAAGCGGAACCGCGACCGCAACAAGCTCGCCCGCCTGGGCCTCGCGCGTACCGCCACCACCGCCCGTACCGGCCGTTGGCACGACGGCCTGAGCGACGTCTCCATCGCCGGCGACCCGCTCGCCTTCCCGCACCTGGCCCGCACCGACCTGCCGGCCCACCCCACCACCGTGGCCGAGTACGCCCGGCTGGTCCGCGAGATCGCCGCCGACCGCGCCCGCTGGGAGCCCCTGGTCCGCTACGACGCGCTGACCCGCTGGTACGCCCGGCTGGAGACCGGCCCCGGCTACGAGGTCTGGCTGCTCAGCTGGCTGCCCGGCCAGAGCAGCGGCTTCCACGACCACGGCGACTCCTCCGGCGTGATGACCGTCGTCCGGGGCGAGCTCATCGAGCGCTCCCTCACGCACGCCGGCGAGGGCGCCCGCACCCTGAAGCCCGGCGGGCAGAGGGTGTTCTCGTCCGGCTACCTGCACGAGGTGGTCAACGGCGCGCTCGAACCCGCCGTTTCGATCCACCTCTACACGCCGGGCCTCACCGAGATGAACCAGTACGGCGCCCACGCCGTCCCCGAGCAGCACGCCGAGCACCAGGCGCAGGCCGGAACGCATCGAGCGCACGGCTGACGGACGGTCGGACCGTGGCAGGATGACCCCATGCGCATCGTGGCACTGGCAGGCGGAATCGGCGGAGCGCGCTTCCTGCGCGGACTCCTCGCGGCGGTCGGACCGCAGGACGAGATCACCGTCATCGGCAACACCGGCGACGACATCCACCTCTACGGCCTCAAGGTCTGCCCCGACCTCGACACCGTGATGTACACCCTCGGCGGCGGCATCCACGAGGAGCAGGGCTGGGGCCGGACCGACGAGACCTGGTCGATCAAGGCCGAGATGAAGGAGTACGGCGTCGGCCCCGAGTGGTTCGGGCTCGGCGACCGCGACTTCGCCACCCACCTCGTCCGCAGCCAGATGCTCACCGCCGGGTACAGCCTCAGCCAGGTGACCGAGGCGCTCTGCGTCCGTTGGAAGCCCGGCGTGCGGCTGCTGCCGATGAGCGACGACCGGGTCGAGACCCACGTGCGGATCACCGACGAGCAGGGCACCCGGGCGATCCACTTCCAGGAGTACTGGGTCAAGCTGCACGCCGCCGTGGACGCCGAGGCGATCATCCCCGTCGGCGCGGACGCCGCCAAGCCCGCGCCCGGCGTGCTGGAGGCGCTCGCCGAGGCCGACGTCATCCTCTTCCCGCCGTCCAACCCGGTCGTCTCGATCGGCACCATCCTCGCCGTCCCCGGCATCCGGGAGGCCGTCGTCGCCGCCGCGGCACCGGTCGTCGGGCTCTCGCCGATCATCGGCGGGGCGCCGGTGCGGGGCATGGCCGACAAGGTGCTCGCCGCCGTCGGCGTCGAGGCCACGGCCGAGGCGGTCGCACTGGACTACGGCTCCGCGCTCATCGACGGCTGGCTGGTCGACACCGCCGACGAGGCGTCGGTGGCCGCGGTCGAGGGCGCCGGGATCGCCTGCCGGGCCGTCCCGCTGCTGATGACCGACGTCGAGGCCACCGCCGAGATGGCGCGGGCGGCGCTGGCGCTGGCGGAGCAGGTCCGCAAGTGACCGAGCCGCTGCGGATCCTGGGGATCGAGGGGATCCCGGAGGTCGACGCCGGCGCCGACCTGGCCGCGCTCATCGCCAAGGCCGGCACGTACCTCGACGGCGACATCCTGCTGGTCACCTCGAAGATCGTCAGCAAGGCCGAGGGCCGGCTGCAGCACGACGCCGACCGCGAGGCCGCGATCGACGCCGAGACCGTCCGGCTGGTGGCCCGGCGCGGACCGATCCGGATCGTCGAGAACCGCAACGGCTTCGTCATGGCCGCCGCCGGGGTCGACGCCTCCAACACCGCCCCCGGCACCGTGCTGCTGCTGCCCGAGGACCCGGACGCCTCGGCCCGCGCGCTGCGGGCCCGGCTGCAGCAGCTCACCGGCCGCCGGCTCGCCGTCCTCGTCACCGACACCTTCGGCCGGCCCTGGCGCAACGGACTCACCGACGTCGCGATCGGCGCCGCCGGGCTCTCCGTGCTGGAGGACCACCGCGGGCGCACCGACAGCCACGGCAACGAACTGGAGATGACCGTCACCGCGACGGCCGACGAGCTCGCCGCCGCCGCCGACCTGGTGAAGGGGAAGGCCACCGGAGTCCCCGTGGCGGTCGTCCGCGGACTCGGGCACCTGGTCACCGCCGAGGACGGCGACGGCGTCCGGCCGCTCGTCCGGCCCTCCACGGACGACATGTTCCGGCTCGGCACCTCCGAGGCGCTGCGGCAGGCCGTCACCCTGCGGCGCACCGTCCGCTCCTTCACCGCCGAACCCGTCGACCCGGCCGCCGTCCGCCGCGCCGTCGCGGCCGCCGTCACCGCGCCCGCTCCGCACCACACCACGCCCTGGCGGTTCGTGCTGCTGGAGTCGCCCGACACCCGTACCCGGCTGCTCGACGCGATGCTCGCCGCCTGGCAGCGCGACCTGCGCGAACTCGACGGCTGGGACGACGCCAGGATCGCCCGCCGCACCGCGCGCGGCGACGTCCTGCGCGACGCGCCGTACCTGGTGGTGCCCTGCCTGGTGATGGAGGGCTCGCACGACTACCCCGACGCCCGGCGCGCCGCCGCCGAACGGGAGATGTTCACCGTCGCCGCCGGCGCCGCCGTGCAGAACCTGCTGGTCGCCCTCACCGGCGAGGGCTACGGCTCCGCCTGGGTCTCGTCCACCATGTTCTGCCGCGACACCGTCCGCACCGCCCTGGACCTGCCGGCCGGCTGGGACCCGATGGGCGCCGTCGCCGTCGGCCGCCCCGCCGAACCCCCGCGCCTGCGCCCGGAGCGCAGCGCCGACGCCTTCGTCGAGGTGCGGTAGGGAGGTCAGAGGCCGCGATAGATCTCGCGACGGTTGCCCACCTTCACGACGAGGATCACCAGCACGTCGTCATGGATCTCGTACGCCACGCGGTAGGCGCCCACGCGGAGGCGGTAGAGCCCCGCGTGGCCCGTCAGCTTCTTGACGTCCGGGCCGTCTGCATACGGGTCGTCGCCGAGCCGGGTGAGCGCGGCAAGAATCTGCATGGCATCGACCTGTCCGATGCCGCGCAGCTGCCTCCGGGCGTGCGCGGTGAACCGGAACGCGTACTTCACGCGGCGCTCCCGACGGCCCCCGGCGGGTCCGCGAAGAGGTCCGCCAGGAGTTCGGCCATGCTCACGGTGGGTTCGTTCCGGTGCTTCTCCGCCTCACGGGCAAGGATCTCGTCCTCCGCCTCCTCTATGGCGTCGAGGATCTCGATCGGCACGATCGCTCCCACTCGCTCGCCCTTGCGAGTGATCACGGTGATCTCGCCGGCCTCGGCCTGAGTGACCACCTCGGCGAGGTGCGCGCGCAGTTCCCGGATGCTCATGGCGTCAGTCATGACTCAAGCGTACACACGGGTGCGTACACCGGGTGTGCGCTTGGCGTCAGCGGTGGCGGTGGTCGTTGGGGGTGAGGCGGGGGCCGTAGCGGGGGGCCCGCGTGCCGGTGGCCAGCAGGAGGCGGCAGACGCGGTGGCGGTGCGGGCGGTAGGGCTCCAGGAGGGCGAGCATCTGGGCGTCGTCGCTGCGGGGGCGGCCGGCCAGGGCCCAGCCGACCAGGTTGGGCAGGTGGAAGTCGCCGACCGAGACCGCGTCCGGGTCCCCGTTGCTGCGCTGCAGGGTCTCGGCCGCCGTCCAGACGCCGATGCCCGGGACGGCGGTGAGGCGGGCGAACGCCTCCTCGTGGCCCATCGCGGAGGCCTCCTCCAGGCGCGGCGCCAGCCGGACGGCCCGCATGACGGTCGCGGACCGCTTCGGGTCCACGCCCGCCCGGTGCCACTCCCAGCTCGGCACCATCGCCCACTCGCGGGCCGACGGCGCCACCCGCATCCCCTCGGCCGGGCCCGGCGCCGGGGTGCCGAAGTCCCGCAGCAGGGTGCGCCAGGCGCGGTAGGCCTCGTCGGTGGTGACCTTCTGCTCCAGGATCGCCGGGACGAGGGACTCCAGCACCAGGCCGGTCCGGGTCAGCCGCACCCCGGCCGTACGGCGCTGGGCGTCACGCAGCGGACCGGGCGGCAGCACCAGCGCCTCCGGCGTGTCCTCCGCGCCCAGCAGCGCGGGCAGCCGGTCGAGCAGCCAGTCCGCGCCGGGGCCCCAGGCGGTCGCCTCGATCTCGCCCGCGGCGGGGTGCGGCAGCACCCGCAGGGTGCCGACGCCCGCCGGGGTGCGGGAGGCGCGCCACACCGCGCCGTCCCCGGCGGTCCGGTACGACGGGTCGGCGGGACCGCGGCGCAGCGGCAGCAGGGTCCGGGCCGTGTCCAGCGGGAAGCCCGGCCGCCAGCGCCGCGCCGAGCCACCGCCGGTGCCGTCCGTCCCGCCCGTCACTGCCGTCGCCTCCTGCGCCGCCGTCGTCGACCATGGGTACATGAACGATACGCGGCTGCCGGAGCTGCCCTCCGGGGACGAGATCGCGGTGCGGGGGCTGTATCGCCGGATGCTGGAGGGGTGGAACCGACGGGACGGCGCGGCCTTCGCCGGGCCGTTCGCGGTGGACGGGCAGGTGATCGGCTTCGACGGGAGCGGGCACCGGGGACGGTCGGTGATCGCCGCCGAGCTGGGGCGGATCTTCGCGGACCACGCGACGCCCCGGTACGTGGCCACTGTGCGGCGGGTGCGGGCGCTGGCGCCGGGGGTGGCGCACCTGGAGGCCGCCGCCGGGATGGTGCCGGACGGCGCCGGGGAGCTGGACCCGGGGCTGAACGCGGTGCAGACGGTGATCGCGGTGAACGCGGGGGCGGGGTGGCGGATCGCGCTGCTGCAGAACACCCCGGCGCGGTTCGACCTCCGGCCGGATCTGGCCGCGGGGCTGACGGAGGAGCTGCGGGCGCTGGTCGGGCCGGGACCGGAGCCGGGGTAGCGGCGTCCGGTCCGACCGAGGGGGTGCCGACGGGGGCTCAGCGGCCCTGGAGGTGCGCGGCCCAGGAGCGGATGTCGTCGAGCCGGGCGTAGAGGCCGTCGCCGGGGCACTCGGTGGCGAAGGCGTCCCGGTGTCCGGAGACGGTGTCGAAGGAGACGACCGTGCCCTTGGGGTAGCGGCTCTGCGAGGAGCCGGAGGTCAGGTTGGTGTGGCCGGCCGCGTCCTGGCCGGTCAGGCCGAGCTTCCAGGCCGCGATCTTGCTGATGCCGTCCACGATCTCCTGCGGCGGGCCCTCGGTGGTGAAGGTGCCGAGCGCGGCGACGCCGGCCGAGTCGCTGTTGAAGCCGAGGGTGTGCGCGCCGAGGACGGGCTGCGAGACGCCGCCGGCGCGGCCCTCGTAGATGGTGCCGCAGCGGTCGACCAGGAAGTTGTAGCCGATGTCCCGCCACCCGTTGCTCTGCACGTGGTACTGGTAGATCGCGCGGATCATCTGCGGTGCGTCGCTGCACGCGTAGTCGGTGGCGGTGTCGGTGTGGTGGACGAAGACCGCCTTGACCGTCCCGGTGTAGACGAAGCCCGTCTCGCGCAGCGACTCGTCGGCCCCCCAGCCCGCCCGGGTGACGATGCCCGGGCGCGGCGCCTCGTGGTCCTGCGGTGTCCGGGCGGCCGCGGTCTCGGCCGGGAGGACGCGCACGGCGGACGCGGAGGCGGCGCCCCTGCCCGGGTCGACCAGTTCGACGCGGAGCCCGGCGGGCAGCCCCTTCGGTCCGGGGGTGACCTCGATGGCCACGCCGTCGCTGGGGCCGGTCCACAGCGGTGCCGTGGAGCCGCGGATGCCGGAGCGGCCGTCCCGTTCGTCGGGGGCGTCCTCGTTCTCGACGGCGAGCGGACGCCAGGCGGTCCAGGCGCCGGTGGAGACGCGGTGGGTGCGGACCCGGATCGAGGTGCCCGCGAGGGACTGCCGGGGGTCGTCCCAGCTCACCCCGATGAGCGAGAAGGGCTTGGTGGCGCGTTGGGTGACGGTGTGTTCGGCGGCGGTCAGCGACATGCTCGTCACGGTTCCGCCGCCGGCGGAGGTCTGTTCGGCGGGTGCCGGGTCGGCGACGGCGGTGGAGACGGCGGTCGACTGGAGCAGCAGGACGGCGACGCAGCTCGTGGCCGCGCCGGCGAGAAGTGAGATACGCATAAAACGGATATTGACGACAATTCGCTACTGTCGCCACGTCAGCGTACGCCGCTCGCGCGTGCCACCCGCCACCCCTCCCGACCTCCCACTCGAAGGCCGTAGGCTGGGGCGCACCATGACTGCGCCTTTCGCTGCCGATGCCCGCACCCCCGTCGAGCTGCTGCACGCATTCCTGCGCGGCGGCACCCCTTCCGTCGATCCCGCGGCCCCGCTGGTCACCTTCTACGACGACGCCACCGGCGAACGGGTGGAGCTGTCCGCCCGGACCTTCGACAACTGGGTGGCCAAGACGGCCAACCTCCTGCAGGACGAGTTGAACGCCGGCCCGGGCGACCGGGCGGCACTGTTGCTGCCCGCCCACTGGCAGAGCGCCGTCTGGCTGCTCGCCTGCTGGTCGGTCGGCGTGGCGGCGGTGCCGGGCGGCGCCCCGGCCACCGCGGACCTGGTGGTCAGCGGCCCGGACGGCCTGGAGGCCGCCCATGCCTGCGAGGGCGAGCGGGTGGCGCTCGCCCTGCGCCCGCTCGGCGGACGCTTCCCGCAGCGCCCGGACGGCTTCCTCGACTACGCCGCCGAGGTGCCCGGCCAGGGCGACCGCTTCGCGCCGTACTCCCCCGTCGCCCCGGACGGCCAGGCCCTGGAGACGGAGGTCGACGGGCTGCCGCTGAAGCTGACGGGCGAGCAGACCGTCGCGCTGGCCCGGGAGGGGGCGGTCCGCCTCGGCCTGAAGCCCGGCGACCGGGTCCTGTCCACGCTCTCGTACGACGACTGGGCGGGCCTGGAGGCCGGCCTGCTGGCGCCGCTGGCGGCCGGCGCCTCGGTGGTGCTGTGCCGCAACTCCCAGGCACTGGGCGCCGAGCAGTGGGAGAAGCGGATCGAATCCGAACGGGTGACACTGCGCCTCGGATGACCCACGGGCCCCGGCCGGGCGGGTAGGGATGCCTGCCATGGCCGAGGACGACACCGAGCACCCCCCGACCGACACTCCCCCGACGGACGCGTTCCCCGAGGACGCTCCCCCGAACGGGACCGGACGCCCGCGCAGGCGCCGGCGGTGGCTGATGATCACCGCCGGCGTCGTCGCGTTCCTGCTGGTCGCCAGTGGGGTGCTGCTCTGGATCGCCTACCGCAAGCTGGACGGCAACATCCGGACCGACTCGACCACCGACCGGCTGCTCGCCAAGCTGGAGGCCGAACGGCCGAGCCGCACCGTCGGCGCGCGGGGCGCCGAGAACATCCTGCTGATCGGCAGCGACGACCGCTCCGGCTCGAACGGCTCCTACGGCGGCCAGGCCGGCACCGAGCGCTCCGACACCACGATCCTGCTGCACCTGGCCGCCGACCGGAAGCACGCGACGGCGGTCTCCGTCCCGCGCGACGTCATGGTCTCCGTCCCCGCCTGCGAGCAGCCGGACGGCACCCGCAGCAAGCCCGTGCTGATGCAGTTCAACCGGGCCTTCGAGACGGGCGGCCCGGCCTGCTCGATCCGCACCGTCGAGCAGCTGAGCGGGATCCGGATCGACCACTACGTGATCCTCGACTTCAGCGGCTTCAAGACGATCGTGAACGCGATCGGCGGCGTCGAGGTCTGCGTGCCGCAGCCGATCCACGACAAGGACGCCAAGCTCGACCTGCCCGCCGGCCGGCAGACCCTGCACGGCGAGCAGGCGCTCGGCTACGTCCGGGCCCGGGAGAGCCTGGGGGACGGCAGCGACACCCAGCGGATGGGCCGTCAGCAGCAGTTCCTGGCCGCGCTGATCCGCAAGGTGGAGTCCCAGGGGGTGCTGCTGAACCCGACCCGGCTGTGGCCGGTGCTGGACGCGGCGACCTCCTCGGTCCGGGCGGACGGCGGGCTGTCCTCGCTCGGGGCGCTGTACGACCTCACCCAGGACCTGCGCGGCATCCCGTCGGCGAACGTGGTCTTCCTGACCGCGCCGCGCCGCCCCTACCGCTACGACTCGGACCGGGACGAGTTCGTGCAGCCGCAGACCGGCCAGCTGTTCACGGCGCTGCGCGACGACCGGCCCGTCACCGTCCGGCCGCCCGGGTCGGCGCCGTCGTCGGGAGCGAGCACGAGGGCGGGCGCCGGGGCCGGCTCGGGGTCGAGCGCCGGGGCGAGTCCGGGGCCGAGCGCGGCGCGGACCACCGGAGCGAACGCGAGCCCGGGCGCGGACTCCGGCGAGGCGGCCGGAGCGACGACCACGGCGGCAGCCACGGCCACCGCGTCACCCTCGGCGGGCGCCTCGCCCACCTTCGAGGGACGCACCGCCGACGTGGACGCCTGCGCACAGCACTGAGCGGGCCGCGCGGGGCCGGGTACGGCCGGACTCCGCCACGCCGCAGGTCGGCGCCGGTGTGACCGCCAAATGCGGACAGGTGAACGTAATTTACCTCCGCTTTGTTCAAACATGATGCAGATCACACCAGGAACGATTCCCCCATTCGGCTCGTCTACTGTGTCCGGATCGGCCCGTCACTACGGGCGGGCCGGAGCCGTGACCGGTCGAACGTAGGGAACCCCGTGCACGAGGAGCAACCGGAAACCGGCCGGTACCGGGTGGACCCGGCGCCCGGTGTCCCCCGGCAGCGCCGCCGCCGGGCAGCCGAGGCGCCCGAGGCACCGGCCGGTGAGAGCCGTCGGGACAGCCGGCGACGGGCGGCCGCCCTCGCCAAGCGGCAGCGCCGCCGCCGGGCGCTCAAGTGGACCGCCGGCGCCGGGGCCCTGGTGATGGTCGCGGGCTGCGGCGGGGCGTACTACCTGTACCGGCACTTCAACAGCAACCTGACCTCGGTCAAGGTCCAGCTGGGCGACGAGGCCGAGCGCCCCAAGGCCGCCGGGGAGGCGCTGAACATCCTGGTGATCGGCACCGACAGCCGGGAGGGCCTCGGACGCGCGTACGGCGACGAGGGCAGCGTCGGGCACGCCGACACCACGCTGCTGTTCCACATCTCCAAGGACCGCTCCAACGCGACCGTGATCAGCCTCCCGCGCGACCTGATGGTGCCGATCCCGGACTGCCAGAACGCCCAGGGCAAGAAGGTCCCGGGCTCGCAGCGGAACGAGTTCAACAACAGCCTCGGCCAGGGCGGGCGGGACGCGGGCTGCACCTGGAAGACCGTCGAGAAGAACACCGGGATCCGGGTCGACCACTTCGTGCAGGTCAACTTCGAGGCGGTGAAGACCCTCTCCACCGCCGTCGGCGGGGTCGAGGTCTGCGCGGCCAAGGACATCAACGACTCGGGCTCCCACCTGAAGATGACCAAGGGTCGGCACGTCGTCCAGGGCGAGGAGGCGCTGGCCTTCGTCCGCACCCGGCACGCGGTCGGCTTCGGCGGCGACCTCAGCCGGATCCCCCTGCAGCAGCAGTTCATCAGCTCGATGATCCGCAAGATCAAGAGCGATGACACCCTGACCAGCCCGACCAAGCTCTACAAGCTCGCGGACGCCGCCACCAAGGCGCTGACCGTGGACTCCGGCATCGGCAGCGTGGACAAGCTCAAGGACCTCGCGCTGGACATCAGCAAGGTCGACACCAAGAACATCACCTTCGCCACCGTTCCGGTCCTGGAGGACCCCCAGGACAAGGACCGGGTGATCTTCAAGCAGCCGGACGCCGGGCAGCTCTTCGCGATGGTCGCGGCCGACCGCTCGCTCACCGAGACCGCCGCCCCGGCCGCGCCCGACGGCGCGGCGCCCACGACGCCCGCCGCCACCGCCCCGGCGGTGGACACCAAGGCCGTCCAGGTGACGGTCCGCAACGGCAGCGGGAAGCGCGGGCAGTCCGGGCCGACCGTGGACAAGCTCCAGGCGAAGGGCTTCGCCAAGGCCGCGGTCGGCAGTGACGCCCCCGTCGCCGAGACCACCACGGTGTCCTACCAGCCCGGTCAGGAGGCCGCGGCCGGCGCCCTGGCCGCCGCCCTCGGGCTGCCGGGCGACGCCGTCAAGCCGGCTGCGAAGGCGGACCCGAAGGCCGGACTGCTGCTGGTGCTCGGCAAGGACTTCCTCGCCGCGCCCGCCGGCCCGGCGGCGGCGCCGACCGCGGCGCCCGAGGACCTCCAGCGGGTGCAGGCGGACGACACCGACGCCTGCGCCAAGTAGGCCGCTGCGGGCGGACCGGCACGGGGCCGTCCGCCCCGCAGGCCGGGGAAAGCTGCCGGGCCGTCATCCGGAGCGGATGACGGCCCGTTGGTCGACGGCCGGGCCTGGGGCGTTCTCGCGGAGCGGCCCTCGCGGAGCGGCCCGGTCCTCGCGGGGCGTCAGCCGGTCTTGGAGAGCACGTCCTTCGCGGACGGATCCACGCTGGCGATCACCCGGCGCGCCAGCGAGCGCGGCGAGGTGAGGAAGCCGAAGCCCCAGCTGAGGTGCATGGTCGCGAAGGCCACCGGCAGCATCGTCCTGGCCTTGAAGGACAGGCCGCGGCCCTCGGTCACGGCACCGCCGACGATGCCCAGCAGGTAGGCGCCGGGCACCGCGAGGAAGGCCGGGTGGACGGCCGCGCCGAGCACCAGTCCGAGGGTGACCGCCAGGAGCGCGGCCGGCGGGGCGAGGTAGCGCAGGTTGACCGAGCCGCGGTGGTAGCGGGTGACCACCCGGCGCCAACGGCCGTAGTCCTTGTACTGCTTGGACAGCGCCCGCACCGAGGGCCGGGGCCGGTACGTCACCTTGAGCTGCGGGGTGAACCAGATCAGGCCGCCGTCCTGGCGGATCCGGTAGTTCAGCTCCCAGTCCTGGGCGCGGATGAACTCCTCGTTGTAGCCGCCGAGCTTCTCCAGCACCTCGCGCCGGAACACGCCGAGGTAGACGGTGTCCGCCGGGCCGGCCAGGCCACCGGTGTGGAAGGCGGCGTTGCCGACGCCGAGCTTGGAGGTCATCGCGGCGGCGACCGCGTGCTCCCACTCGGTCTCGCCCTCGGCGTGCATGATGCCGCCGACGTTCGCCGCGTCCATCTCGCCCAGCAGCCGGACGGCGGTCGCGATGTAGCCGGGGGTGAGCAGGCCGTGGCCGTCCACGCGCACCACTATCGGATGGCGGGAGCCCCGGATCGCGGCGTTCAGTCCGGCGGGCGTCCGGCCGGTGGGGTTCGCCACCGTCCGCACCCGCGGGTCCTCGGCCACCAGCTCGGCGGCGATCTCGTCGGTGCGGTCGCCGGACGGACCGAGGGCGATCACCACCTCGATCGGCCCCGGGTACTCCTGGTCCAGGATGCGCCGGACGGCCGTGCGCAGGTGACGTTCCTCGTTGAGCACCGGCATGATCACGGAGACAGCCGGCAGCTCCTCAGCAGCCTTGGTGTTCATCGGGGCCCACCGTACCGGTGCGGACGCGCCCCCGTCTCGTCCCGGTCCGGGCGGCCGCGCGCACCTCGCGGCGCGGCACCGGCACTGTGATCGAGAACACCGCACTCCCCGGTCGGAGCGGTTCCCCGCCGGGGTGGCGCGGTGCCGGTCCGGTGCGGATCCGGTGCCGGCCGGTGCCGCTTCAGAGCGCGTAGTGGGCGACGGTGAACACCGCGTAGCCGGCCAGCGCGATCCGGTTCACCAGGTGCTGGGGGCCGCCGAGGCGGTCCGGCAGCGCGCGGTCCGGGCGCAGGTCGGGCCGGTGGGCGGCGGTGGCCACCGTGCGGGCCAGCGCCTCCGGGTCGTACCGGTCGCCGAAGAGGCCGGCCAGCCAGACCGCGGGGCGGCTGGCGAAGGAGAACTCCCGCCCGCCGCACAGCCGGATGGTGAGCAGGTTCCGGTGCACCGCCGCGGCGCTGATCTCCGCCCACCGGAAGCTGCGGGTGCGCAGTGCGGTGGCCACCCGCAGGCCGTTGCGGTCGGCCACGATCTGCCAGGACAGCGTCTGGGCGCAGGCGAGGATCGCCAGGGAGCCGATCCAGAGCGGCCGCACCAGGTTCTCCCACCAGCCGTCGTCGTCCAGCAGCACCACGGCGGCCGCGACCAGCAGCGCGGCCAGCGGCCCGGCCGCCGCCCGCAGCGGCGCGGGCATCTCCCAGCGGCGGGCGGCCACCGGCTCGGCGTCCGGTCCGGCCGCGGGGGCGGCGGCCACGGTCTCGGCGGTCAGCGCGGCGACGGCGAGTTCGCGCCCGCGGTAGCGCTCGGTGAGCCGGCTGAACCGCGGGGCCCGGGCGGCGGGGTCGGCCACCGCCGCCACCCAGTACGGGTCACCGTCCAACAGGCCCGGCCGGACGAGGAGTTGGTGGTCGGTTCCGTCCGGGCCGCGGTACAGCACGGCGGGCACGCTGCGGCCGGCGTGGGCCAGCCGGGCGGCGGCCTGGGCGGGGGTCGCGCGGTCGTGGAACTCCTCGTCGTCCTCGCCCAGCAGGGCGTCGACGTCGTCCGGGTCGTCGTCGAAGCCGTCCGGGTCGTCCGGGTCGGGGTGGGCCAGCGGGTCGGGGTAGTCGGCGTCCTCGTCGCCGGTCGGCAGGTACTCGGGCACCCAGGCCGGGCCCTCCCCGTCCGGCGCGCCGCCGCCGGCCCAGCGGTAGCGGTCGCGCTCGACCAGCCGCCAGAGGCCGGGGCCGTCCGGCGGCCCGTCCAGCGGTTGCACCAGCAGGTCGCCGCGGGCGTCGGCGCGCACCCGCACGGCGAGCGCGGGGGCGGAGCCCTCGAAGGCCGGACGGTCGCGGCGGGCGGCGGCGACGGCGGCGGAGCCGAGCAGCACCAGGCCGGGCAGGGCGATCAGGCCGCCGGCGCTCAGCTGGCCGGAGAGGTCGTAGTCGTCGCCCAGGGCGCGCACGTAGTCGCCGTCCACCAGCAGCGGGACGGGCTCGCCGGGCTGCGGCCGCCGCTGCCACCAGACGTCGAGGGCTGCGGTGCGCTCGGGTCCGCCGTCGGGCGGCTGGAAGCGGACGGTCAGGACGCCGTCCCGGTCGGCGGTACCCGCGGTGCCGGTCACCCGGGCGGCCTGCTCGGCGGCGGCGTCCGTCCGGGCCTGCGCCCAGAGCCCGTACAGCGGGAAGGCCGCGGCGACGACGAGCAGCAGGACGCCGAGGACCCGGCGCCGCACGGACGGTCCGTCGCGGTGGACGGGCGAGGGCGCCCCCGCGGCCGTCCACGGGAAGGGGACGGGCGGCGCCATCAGCTCGTCCAGTTGCTGGCGGGCGCGGCGGCGGCCGGCCTCGGCGCCCAGCAGGACGGCGGTGAGCAGCACGTGGAGCAGCACCGCCGACCAGCGGGCGAGCGGGGTGACCAAGCCGTCCGGCAGGTACCAGAGCAGGGCCAGGACGACGGGCGGGACGAGCGCCCGGGCCCGGATCCTGGTCGCCAGCAGGACCACCTCGGCCAGGACCGACCAGCCGGCCAGGGCCGAACCCCAGGTGTCCCGGCAGACGCCCGCGGCGTTGCACCGGGCGGCACTCGGCTCCACGGCGGTGGCCAGCACGGCGAACGCGAGCGGCAGCAGCGCGAGCCAGCGGCCGTCCAGCCGCCAGGCCGTACGGGCGGCGCGCCAGCGGGCGGCGGCCGCGGCGGTGAGGGGCGCGGCGCTGGGCAGCGGCGGAGCGTCCGAGGGGAACATCGGACGATCATCTCAGCCGTATGGAGGCCGAACCGGCGTCAGGGGCACCGCTCGCAACAGGCTCCCGACGGCCCGGGGGACGGCCCGCCTCCGCATGCCGCAGGGGCCGGGTGCTGCGCGCACCCGGCCCCTGTCCTCGCTCCTGCTCCGACGCCCCCCGGCGCCGGATCAGTCCGTCGCGATGGCGGCGAGGACGTTCATCCGTCCGGCCCGGAAGGCCGGGACGAGGGCCGCGACCAGACCGATCACCACCGAGGAGACCAGGGTGATCGCGATCGTGACGGCCGGGACGGAGAGCGTCCCGAGGCCCTGGTCCCGCAGGACCCCCTGGACGGTGACGCCCCAGGCGAGGCCCAGCCCGGTGCCGAGGACGGCACCGAACACCGCGATCACCACGGACTCCAGCCTGATCATCCGGCGCAGCTGGCGGCGGGAGAGCCCGATCGCCCGCAGCAGGCCGATCTCCCGGGTCCGCTCGACCACCGACAGCGCCAGGGTGTTGACCACGCCGAGCACGGCGACCGTGATCGAGAGGGCGACCAGCCCGTAGATCAGGTACAGCAGGGTGTTCACCTGGGACTGCACCAGCTCCTTGTAACCGGCCTGGTCCTTGACGACCAGCTGCGGGTACTCCTTGAGCCCGTCCTGCAGGGCGGCCAGCGTCCTGGCGACGTCGGCGCCGGGGGCGGCCTTGGCGAAGAAGGTCCACACCGGCGGCTGCTCGGCGGCCGGGACCACCCGGGCCATGGTGTCCATGGCCACGAAGGAGCCGTCGCCGAACAGCTCGCCCTTGGCGAAGACCGCGCCGACCGGCAGCTCCTGGGTGCGGCCCTTGCCGTAGTCGACGGTCACCCGGTCGCCGACCTTCAGGTTGTGGTCCTTGGCGAAGGCCTCGCCGATCCCGAGCGAGCCGCGGGCGATCGAGTCCACCGCACCGGTCCTGACGGTGGGCCGGAAGTCG
This sequence comes from Kitasatospora sp. NPDC096140, assembly GCF_040303045.1. NCBI lineage: Bacteria > Bacillati > Actinomycetota > Actinomycetes > Kitasatosporales > Streptomycetaceae > Kitasatospora > Kitasatospora sp. NPDC096140. The sequence continues at coordinate 281,325 of NZ_JBEOUW010000004.1, read as the reverse complement.
GTGCCGAAGAAGGCGGACGGCACCGCGGTCAGGTCGCTCTTCGCCTGCCCGCCGTCCGGCAGCCGGACCTTCGACATAAAGGACTTCTGGGTGGTGACGTGGTCGATGCCCGGGGTCCGGCGCACGATGTCCAGCATCTCGGGGGTGACCTCGGTGCGGCCGCCCTGGATGATGTAGTCCACGCCCACCGACTTGTCGATCTGCGCATTGGCCGAGGTGACCGCCGAGGAGCTGAACACCGAGGAGGCGATCACCAGCGCCAGGCCGATCATCAGTGCGGCGGCCGTGGCGCCGGTGCGGCGCGGGTTGCGCATCGCGTTGCGCTGGGCCAGCTTCCCGGACGGGCCGAACACGGCCGGCAGCACCGCACCCAGCACCCGGACGATCGCCGAGGCCAGCAGCGGGCCGAGCACCACGGAGCCGACCAGGGTCAGCAGCACGCCCAGGCCCAGGTACCGGCCGCCGGTGGCCGCCTTCTCCGACTGCGCGCCGAGCACCAGCAGGGCGCCGCCGCCCGCCGTCAGCAGCAGGCCGACGACCGTACGGACCAGGTTGGCGCGGCCCTCGGCCGGGGTGCCGTGGTCGCGCAGGGCGGCCATCGGCGAGATCCGGCTCGCCCGGCGCGCCGGGAACCAGGCGGCGACCAGGGGGACCACGATGCCGAGCGCGTAGCCGGCGACGAAGACGTCCGGCCCGATCTGCAGGTCGGCCGCCTTGAGGTCCATGCCGATCGCGTTCATCAGCTTGATCAGGCCGACCGCGACGCCCAGGCCCGCCGCGACCCCGAGGGTCGAGCCGAGCACGCCCAGGATCAGCGCCTCGACCAGCACCGAGCGGTTGACCTGCGAGCGGCTGCCGCCGATGGCGCGCAGCAGGCCGATCTCCCGGGTCCGCTGGGCGACCAGCATCGAGAAGGTGTTGATGATGAGGAAGCCGCCGACGATCGCCGAGACGAAGGCGAAGCCGAGCATCGCGTACTTCATGAAGTCGAGTCCGCTGCCGACCTGCTTGGTGTTCTCGTCCTTCTGTTCGGCCGCGGTCTTGACCTGGTAGCCGCCGCCGATCCTGGCCGCCGCGTCCGCCTTGAGCTGGTCGTTGCTGCGGCTGCCGTCGCCGAAGGCGTCGATCGAGGTGTAGGCGGGCTCGCCGATCAGCACCTGCTGGGCGGTCGGGGTGTCCAGGAAGCCCAGCGCCGCGCCCGGGTTGGTGGTGGTGAAGGTGGCGATGCCGGCGATGGTGAAGTCGTGCTTGCCGCCGGAGTTCTCGACCCGGACCTTGTCGCCGAGGCCGAGCTTGGCCTTCTTCGCGGTGTCCGCGTCCAGCACCAGTTCGCCGGGGCCCTGCGGCGCGTGGCCGGAGGTGATGGTGACGGGGTTGCGCGGGGTCTCGGTCCAGTTGCCGAGCATGGTGGGCGCGCCGCTGGTCGGGCCGACCAGCTTGTTGGTGGCCGGGTCGACCAGGATCGCGTTCTGGACCATGACCCGGCCGACGGCCTTCTTCACGCCCGGCACCGCGGCGATCCGGTCGGCGAGCGCGGCCGGGACGGTCGGCGGCTTGACGGCGGCCTGCTGCTCCTCGTCCTCGGCCGGCTTGGGCGGCTGGACGGACACGTCGGAGGCGGTCGCGGCGAAGAGCCTGTCGAAGGTGCTGGTGGCAGTGTCGGAGAAGACGAGGGTGCCGGAGACGAAGGCCACCGACAGCACGACGGCGATGAGCGAGAGAGCCATCCGGCCCTTGTGGGCGAAGAAGCTCCGCAGGGAGGTCTTGAGCAGCATGGTGGTGTGGCCCGCCGCTCAGCTGGTGCGCTTGCCGTCGAAACGGCGCATGCGTTCGAGGACGGAGTCGGCGGTGGGCGCGTGCATCTCGTCGACGATCACGCCGTCGGCGAGGAAGAGCACGCGGTCCGCGTAGCCGGCGGCGACCGGGTCGTGGGTGACCATCACCATGGTCTGGCCCAGCTCGTCCACCGAGCGGCGCAGGAAGGTCAGCACCTCGGCGCCGGCCCGGGAGTCCAGGTTCCCGGTGGGCTCGTCACCGAAGATGATCTCGGGGCGGGCGGCCAGCGCGCGGGCCACCGCGACGCGCTGCTGCTGGCCGCCGGAGAGCTGGGTCGGGCGGTGCTTGAGCCGGCCGGCCAGGCCGACGGTCTCCACCACCTGGTCCAGCCAGGCCTGGTCGGGCCGGCGGCCGGCGATGTCCATCGGGAGCGTGATGTTCTCCAGCGCGTTCAGGGTCGGCAGGAGGTTGAACGCCTGGAAGATGAAGCCGATCTTGTCGCGGCGCAGTCTGGTCAGCTGCTTGTCCTTGAGGCCGGTGATCTCGGTGTCGCCGATCCAGATCCGTCCGCCGCTGACCGTGTCGAGCCCGGCCAGGCAGTGCATCAGGGTGGACTTGCCGGAGCCCGAGGGGCCCATGATCGCGGTGAACCGGCCGCGCTGGATGTCGACGTCGACCGCGTCGAGCGCGGTGACCTTGGTCTCGCCCGAGCCGTACGCCTTGGTGACCTGACGTGCCGATGCGGCGACGGCGGAGGCTCCGCCGGGAAGCTGGGGGTCGTACACGGCTGCTGCTGCCGTCGTCACTGGAGTCTCCTCGTGGAAGGTGCGCTCACCCGTTGGCCCCAGCCTCACGGGCCCGCCCGCCTCACGACATGGGGCAGGCCGTAGTCCTCGACCGGGAGTAAGCCCCACCTTCCCGGTGGACCTGGCTGCCGGACCCGACGTTTCCGGGCCGCTTCCCGGCGGGTGGGGATGTGTGAACCACGTTAGGAGTGGACGGCGGACGGCTCGTCATCCGACGGAATGAAGCGCCTCAACCAAGGTTCTACGGGGCACGGCGCGCCTCCCCCTAGGGGTCACCGCGGCCCGTCTCGGGGACGCCCCGTACGGGCCGCGGCGACGGTCGCCCGGCCGGTCAGCAGCCGGTCAGCAGCCGGTCAGCAGCCGGTCAGCACCGGTGCGGCCAGTCGTTCCAGGGCCGTGGCGAAGCCCTCGACGACCGGCTCCAGCAGGATCCGGCTCTCGCGCTCCAGCAGGGTCGAGCCGTCCTCCCCGGCGGTGATGTGGCGGTCGAGCACGAACCAGCCCTGGGTGATGTGGCCGGCGCCCATCGAGCTGAGCACCGGACGCAGCGCGTAGTCCACCGCGAGGACGTGCGCGGGCGAGCCGCCGGTGGCCAGCGGCAGGACGGCCTTGTCCGCGAGCGCGTACTGCGGGAGCACGTCCAGCAGGGCCTTCAGCAGCCCGGAGTAGGCGGCCTTGTAGACGGGGGTGCCGATCACCACGCCGTCGGCACGGGCGAACAGCTCGGTGACCGCGACGATCTCGGGGTGGTCGAAGTCGCCCGACAGCAGCGCGTGCGCGGGCAGGCTGCGGGCCTCGAAGGGGACGACGTGGTGGCCGCGGTCCGCGAGCCGCGCGTCGACGTGGCGCAGCAGGCGGGTGGTGCGGGAGGTGGCGGACGGGGAGCCGGAAACGGACAGGACGACGGCCATGGGTTCACCTCTGGCTGGAAGCGGGGCGGCGCTGCGCAGCGGGGGGAGGCGCTGCGGCGGGGTCACCGGGGTGGGGCCCGGTGCCGGGGCGGCACGTCGGGGGACGTGCGGGTCTCGACGGGCGCGCGTCAGCCGCGACAGAGCGAACAGGCCACACCACGCCGAAGGTCGACGTGCCGCCGACGCGTGAGTGCAGGCTGATCCATGCCTGGCATGCAAGCACGGCCTGTTCGAGCCGGTCAAGAATCGTTTCAGCCGCTGGACCGCGGGGTGCCCGGACGTTACGGCGGAACGATCCGGTACGTGCATCAAAACTGCTACAAGAGGCCCGGTGGGCCCCCCCGGGGGGAGTCAGTCCGACCGGGGTCGGGCATCCTCAACGGCATGAACACGTGGCAGGAAGGCCGCCCGGGGGGCGGCGGGAACCCGTACGGCGGCAACGGCGGAGGCGGCGCGGCGGCCGAGCCGCCGCTTCCGGCCTCGCTGAACCCGCGCGGGCCGGGGGCGTCCGCGCCGCGGCCCGCGGGGCAGCCGGGGCCGTCCCGGCTCGGTGGTGTTCCGCAGCAGGGGTCCGGCGCTCCGGGCGTCCACCCCGGTGCTCCGGCCGGCCACCCCGGCGCTCCGGGCAGCCACCCCGGTGCTCCGACCGGCCCCGGGCGACCGGGTGGTCCGGGCGGCCCCGGCGGCCCTGGTGGCCCCGGCGGTCCGGCCGGCCCCGCCGGCGCCCGGCCGGCCGGTGCGCAGGCCACGCGCTGGCCGCGGCGCCGGATCGTCAAGTGGACGGTCTTCGGCCTGCTGATCGCCGTCATGGTGACCGCCGTCTCCACCTGGTTCTGGGCGGACTCCAAGCTCAACCACGAGAACGTGCTCGCCGACTACCCGGGCCGCCCGGCCGCGGGCAAGGGCACCAACTGGCTGATCGTCGGTTCGGACAGCCGCCAGGGCCTCACCGAGGGCGAGCAGGACGACCTGCACACCGGCCACGACGAGGGCAAGCGCAGCGACTCGATGATGATCCTGCACGTCGGGGACAACGGGAACACCCTGATGAGCATCCCGCGTGACTCCTGGGTGCCGATCCCCGAGCACGCGGGCAGCAACGGCAAGCCGGTCAAGGGCACCACCGCGAAGATCAACTCGGCCTTCGGCGCCGGCGGCGGACGCCTGCTCGTCCAGACCGTCGAGCAGAACACCGGCATCCGCATCGACCACTACGCCGAGATCGGCTTCGCCGGTTTCGTCGGGATCGTCGACTCGATCGGCGGCGTCGAGATGAAGATCGACCAGCCCGTCAAGGACAAGGACTCCGGGCTCGACCTCCAGGCCGGCGACCAGACCCTCACCGGCAAGCAGGCCCTGGCCTTCGTCCGCCAGCGCCACCAGATGGCCGACCAGGACCTCGGCCGGATGCGCAACCAGCAGAAGTTCCTCGGCGCCCTCGCCCACCAGGCCGCCTCCCCGGGCAACCTGCTCGACCCGTTCACCTTCTACCCGCTGGTCGACTCGGCGCTCGGCACCCTGATCGTGGACGACGACTGCGGGCTGACCGACCTCGGCTCGCTCTTCCTCGCCATGAAGGACGTCAACGGCGGCAGCGGCAAGACGATCACCGTGCCGATCGGCAACGCGGACTTCCGGACCAAGACCGGCGAGTCCGCGGTGCTGTGGGACGCCAACAAGTCCAAGCAGGTCTTCGACGCCTTCAAGAACGACACCGCGGTGCCGGACGTCAAGTAGGCGCTCGCCCCGCTTCACCGTCGACGCCGCCTCCCCGACCGCCCGGTCCGGGAGGCGGCGGCGTTTCCACGGGACGGCGGCGTTTCCACGGGACGGGGCCGCCCAGGGGGCCCTCCGGGGGCGGCGTCCGGCCGACCCTCCCCGACCCCCGCCGGGTCAGCCCGCCTCGGCCTGACCGGCGTACGGCAGCAGGCCGGTGCCGCACTCCGGGAAGCGGACCAGCCACTCCCCCTCGCCGCCCGCGTCCTCGGTGGCACCCGAGTAGCCGCAGTGGATCGGCTGCCCGGCGCCGCCCAGCCAGCGGGCGTGCGCGAGCTGCACCGACAGGGCGGCCGGGCGGTGCGGCGCGGCCTGCTCCAGCACCAGTTCGTGCTCGGTCTCGCCGGGCCGGAAGATCACCGCGGTCTCGGTGCTGGGACGCCGGGTGAAGACCCGCGCCCCGTCCGTCCAGTAGGCGGCGACCGTCACGGCCAGCGTGCCGTCCAGGCTGCCGGTGCCCGGCCGGACGTACTCCTCGTCGGCGACCCAGCGGGCGTGGTGGCGGAGCTCGTCGCCCCGGCGCTCGTCCCAGCGCACCCAGTAGCCCGCCACCCGCTTGACGGTCATGCCCTCGCGGACCACCCGGACCGCGAACCGCGCCGGGCCGGTCGGCTCCCCCGCGGCCGGCTCGCGGGAAGCCGGCTCGCAGGAGGCCAGGGAGACCACCGTCACCTGCTCGTAGGTCACCTCGCCGTCGTCGGCGCCCTGCTCGATCATCGCTGAACCACCTTGCCGGGAAGTCGGGTTCGGCCGCGGCTCGGCCCACGTCCGAGGAGAGCGTAGGGCGGCGTCGGCGCGGGTCGGGACGATTGGGCGGTTCCGGCCCGGCGGCCGCCCGCCCGGGCTACCCTGCCCCTCCCGCGACCCGGCCGGCCCCGACCCGGCGGCGACCCGACCTCAGCCGGGCAGTCGGTCGAGCGTGATGCCGAAGTGCTCGCGGTAGGCACTCAGCGCCTCCGCCCCGGTGAGCTGCCGCTCGGTGCGGGTGCCGTCGGCGGCGGAGCGGATGAGCCGGGTGCCGCTGAGCGTCGTCCGGCCGCCGTCCTCGGTGAGCACGGAGCAGGTGGTCGAGCGGGTGAAGTGCGAGTCCGGCGAGGTGCTCTGCCACCAGCAGGTCGGACCGAAGTCGGCGAGCGGGTACGGGCGCGGGTCGAGGCGGTACTGCGGGGCGCCGTCCAACCGGACGTCCAGCTCGCCGTGGGCGCCGTACGGGACCACGGTGAACGTGCCGTGCGGGTCGGGCTGCGGGGCACGCCCGTCCAGGCGCAGCGGGAGGCGGCTGAACCGGCCGAAGCCGACGTCGACCAGCCAGGGCTCGTCCAGGTCGACCCGCAGCGCGAGGTGGTCGAACGGCGGGCCGAGGCGCTCCCCGTCGAAGACCCGGCCCGACAGCAGGCTCACCCGGTAGCCCAGGGAGCGCAGCAACTCGGCGAAGGCGCCGTTCAGTTCGTAGCAGAACCCGCCGCGCCGCCGATCCACCACCTTCGCCACCAGGGCCGCCGGGTCGAGCACCACGGTCTCGCCGAGGTGGAGGCTCAGGTTCTCGAACGGGACGGCCCGCAGGTGGGCCTCCTGCAGCCGCGCCAGCGCCTGCGCCGACGGCTCCCCGGGGTCCGGCACTCCGATCCGCGCCAGGTAGGCCGCCCGTGCGGCGGATGTCAGGCCCTCGTACGCCTTGTCGTCGTCCATCCGCCCATTCCAGCCGGGCCGGGGGCGCCGGGCCATCGGTCCTTGGGCCTAGGACCCTCGTTCGTGGGCGGTCGGCGGGAAACGCCACCGCCCCGGAGTGGGAAGTCGGCGGATCCGACTTCCCACTCCGGGGCGGTACGCGTGCCTCAGACGGCGGTGATTACTCGACCACGCCGGACTTGGCGATCTTGATAACGGCCGAGGTACGGCCGCTCTGCGAGCCGAGCGACTCGATCTTCTTCACCAGGTCCATGCCCTCGACGACCTCGCCGAAGACGACGTGCTTGCCGTCCAGCCAGTCGGTCACGATGGTGGTGATGAAGAACTGCGAGCCGTTGGTGTTGCGGCCGGCGTTGGCCATCGACAGCAGGCCCGGGCGGTCGTGCTTGAGCTGGAAGTTCTCGTCCGCGAACTTCTCGCCGTAGATGCTCTTGCCGCCGGTGCCGTTGTGGTTGGTGAAGTCACCGCCCTGCAGCATGAAGGCCGGGATCACGCGGTGGAAGCCGGAGCCCTCGTAGCCGAAGCCGTTCTGGCCGGTGGCCAGCTCGCGGAAGTTCTGGGCCGTCTTCGGGACGACCTCGTCGAACAGCTTGAAGACGATGCGGCCGGCCGGCTCGTCGTTGATGGTGATGTCGAAGAAAACGTTGGAACTCATGCAGGGATCATGGCACGAGCGGTCCGCTCCCGCTCGGTACCCCCGGGAGCGCGCAGGCCGGAGGCGCCGTGTTATCCGGTCTGCCGGCCGCTCAGCGCGGGGTAGTCGGTGTACCCCTCGACTCCCCCGCCGTACATCAGCCCGTCGCGGAGCGGATTGAGCGGGGCGCCGGTGCGCAGGCGCTCGACCAGGTCGGGGTTGGCGAGGAAGCCGCGGCCGAAGGAGATCAGGTCCGCCCCCGCCGCCAGCAGCCGCTCGGCGGCGGCCCTGCCGCCGTCCTCGGGCAGCGGCCCGCCCCAGCCGAGCACCGGGTTGGCGATCAGGGTGCCCGGCCAGGTCTTGCGGAGCTCCTGGAAGACGGCGTCCTCCGGGTCCGCGAAGACCACGTGCAGGTAGGCGAGGCCGTCGTCGGCGAGCTCGCCGACCAGCGCGCGGTAGATCTCGGCGGTGTCCCCCTCGTCCATGCCCTGGCCGGTGAAGCCGGGCGAGACCCGCAGGCCGACCCGCTCGGGGCCGATCTCCGCCGCGACCGCCCGGACCACCTCGACCACGAAGCGGATCCGGTTCGCCACCGGGCCGCCGTACGCGTCGGTGCGCCGGTTGGTGTTCCGGGCGAGGAACTGGTGCAGCAGGTAGCCGTTGGCGCCGTGCACCTCGACCCCGGCGAAGCCCGCCTCGACGGCGTTGCGGGCGGCGGCCGCGAAGTCGGCCACGGTCTGCCGGATCTCCGCCCCGGTGAGCTCCCTGGGGACGACGGCCTCCCGGTGCCCGCTCGGCGTGTGGACGGTCTCGGGGAAGGCCACCGGCGAGGGCGCCACCGGGTGCAGCCCGCTGTTCTCCGGGTGGCCGATCCGCCCGCCGTGCTGGAGCTGCAGGAACATCCGGCCGCCGGCCGCGGCGACGGCCCCGGTCACGGTGCGCCAGCCGGCCACGTGCTCGGGGGCGTGGACGGCGGGGGTGCCGGCGTACGTCCGGCCGACCCGGTTCGGGGTGGCGGCCTCGGCGATGATCAGCCCGGCGCCGGCGCGCTGCGCGTAGTACTCGGCCATGATCGGCTGCGGAACACCGTCGGCGCCGGCCCGGGTGCGCGTCATCGGTGCCATCACCAGGCGGTTGGGGAGGCGGAGCGGGCCCAGGTCTGCGGGCTCGAAGAGACCGGCGGTTCCAGTGTTCGTCGTCATGCCGGAGACCGTAGAAGCTAACATCGGTGTCAGGTTCAAGTCCCTACGGGGCGAAGCCCTTTCGGGGCTCGGATCGGACGACGGGGTGGACGGCATGCGGATCGGCGAACTGGCCCGGCGGACGGGCGTCAGCGAGCGCTCGCTGCGCTACTACGAGCAGCAGGGCCTGCTGGTGGCCCGCCGCACCGACGGCGGCCACCGGGAGTACCCGGAGGCCGCCGTCGACCGCGTGGTGCACATCCAGGAGCTGTTCGCGGCCGGGCTGCACAGCCGGACCATCTACAAGATCCTCCCCTGCATGCGGGACTCCGACGGCAGCCCGAGCGAGATCGCCACCCCGCTGCTGGTCGAGGAGCTCACCGCGGAGCGGGAGCGGATCGACCGGACGATCAACGACCTGCTGCGCTCGCGCGAGGTGCTGGACGAGGTGATCGTGACCGCCTCCGGGGCGCCGTCACAGCCGGCCCGGCCCGCGCAGCCGTCCGCGCCCGAGGCCGCCTAGGACGGCCCGGCCGGGCCGCCGACGGACGGCTGGCGGGCGGGCGGCTGCGGGCTTGCGGGCCAGCAGGTAGGCCTGCGGGGTGCTCTCCTCGCCGTCCGGCTCGCGGACCGTACGGGAGGTCATCACCAGGCCGGCCCCGCGGACCAGCTCCTCGACGCGCTCCGGCCGCAGGCGGCGGAAGTCCAGTGACACCGGGTGGCCGAAGGGCCGCTCCAGGCGCAGGGGCTCCTCGCCGACCTGGAAGGCGAGCAGCAGTCGGCCGCCGGGGGCGAGCACCCGGGCGAACTCGGCGAACACCTCGGGGAGGCGCTCCCCCGGGGTGTGGATGATCGAGTACCAGGCCACCGCGCCGGTCAACTCGCCGTCCCGGAACGGCAGTTCGAACAGCGAGCCGACCTCGAACGGAACCTCCGGGTAGGCGGCCCGGGCCAGCTCGACCATCCGGGGCGAGAGGTCGATCCCGCGCACGTCCAGGCCCAGCCCGTGCAGGTGGCTCGTCACGTAGCCCGGGCCGCAGCCGAGTTCGGCCGTCCTGGGGTCCGGACGCTCGGCGCGGACCAGGTCGGCGAAGAGCGCCAGCACGGCGCGGTCCGTCGGCCTGGTGTCCATCGCTCGGCTGAAGCGGTCGGCGTAGTCGGCGGCGATGGTGTCGTAGAACGCCCTGGTCGTGGCGAGGAAGTCCGGCTCGGTCATGGCCCGGCACCCTACCCGCCGCCCTCGGAACGTAGCATCACCTTTCGTCAACCAGCGGGAGGGGAACGGACGATGAGCACGATCGGGGTCTACCTGGCGCACCCGCGCCCCGGCAGTTTCAACCACGCCCTGTACGAGGCCGTGGTCGACGAACTGCGGGGGCGCGGCTGCGAGGTACGGGCGCACGACCTCTACGCGGAGGGCTTCGCGCCGCTGCTGACCGCCGAGGAGACCGGCACGGTGGACGCGGCGGACCCGTCCGCCGATGCCGGCCTCGCCCTGCACCGCGCCGAGGTGGCCACCCTGGACGCGCTCGTGCTGGTCCACCCCAACTGGTGGGGCATGCCGCCCGCCGTCCTGGCCGGCTGGGTGCAGCGGGTGCTGGCCCCCGGCGTCGCCTACAAGCTGGGCACGGCGGACGGCGAACCGGCCGGGCTGCTGCGGGCCGGGCGGGCCCTGGTGCTCAACACCTCGGACACGCCCGAGGACCGCGAGCGCAGCGAGTTCGGCGACCCGCTGGAGCGGATCTGGGCGGCCTGCGTGCTGCCGTACGTCGGCGTCACCCACGTCCGGCGGACGGTGTTCCGCACCGTCACCGACTCGACCGCCGCCGACCGCGCCGAATGGCTGCGGCGGGCGCGGGCGCAGGCGGCGGCACTGCTCGACTGACCGGCTCCCGGGGACGGGCCCCGGGAGGCCTCAGAGCTCCAGCTCGGCCACCGTCTGGTCGCCGCTCAGCTCGCCGGTCGGGCGGAAGCCGAGGCGGGCGTAGAACTCCGCCGGGCCGTGGGGGCCGGGCACGTAGGTGACGGTGGCCCGGGTGCCGCCGCGGCGGCGGATCTCGGCGCAGACCTGCTCGACGGCGAAGCGGCCGTAGCCCCCGCGCTGCGCGTCGGCGTCGACCAGCAGGCGCCACAGGCCGGAGCGCGGGTGGTCGTCGGGCTGCTCCGGGTGGAAGCGGATGTCGAAGAAGGCCATCACGAAGCCGACCGGCTTCCCGTCGTCCAGGATCAGCCGCGGCCACGCGGTCTCCCCGTACGCGTACGCCTCGGCCAGCGACTTCACCACCGGCGCGACCAGGCCCTCCTGGTCGGGGCGCACCCGCAGGGCGAGGGCGGCGTCGATGTTCGCGGGGGTGACGGCGGCCAGGCTGAGGGTGGACGGCGCGGAGGCCGTGGCGGAACCGGAGGCCGTGGCGGAGGCGGGCGGGGCGGACACGGAAGGTGCTGAGGACATGGCGGGCAGCCTAGGGAGCGGAGCTGCCCGCCGTCGCCCGGATTACCTCCGGCCGCGGCTGCCCCCGACCGCGGACGGGCGGTCGGGGGCCGTGGGTGCCCGGGCCGGACGGGGCCCGTGGCCGCCTTACGGGAGGTTGCGGGCCATGACGATGCGCTGGACCTGGTTGGTGCCCTCGTAGATCTGCGTGATCTTCGCGTCCCGCATCATCCGCTCCACCGGGTAGTCACGGGTGTACCCGTACCCGCCCAGCAACTGCACCGCATCCGTCGTGATCTCCATCGCCGCGTCCGACGCGTAGCACTTCGCCGCCGCACCGAAGAACGTCAGATCACCGTCCCCGCGCTGCGACTTCGCCGCCGCCGCGTACGTCAGCTGCCGCGCCGCCTCCAGCTTCATCGCCATGTCCGCCAGCATGAACTGCACACCCTGGAACTCCGCGATCGCCTTCCCGAACTGCCGGCGCTCCTTCACGTACCCCTTCGCGTAGTCCAACGCCCCCTGCGCGATCCCGACCGCCTGCGCCGCGATCGTCACCCGCGTGTGGTCCAGCGTCTTCATCGCCGTCGCGAAACCCGTACCCTCCGCACCGATCATCCGGTCCGCCGGAATCCGCACGTTGTCGAAGTACACCTCACGCGTCGGCGACCCCTTGATCCCCAGCTTCTTCTCCGGAGCACCGAACGACACACCCTCGTCGCCCTTCTCCACCACGAACGCCGAGATCCCCTTCGAGCGCAGCTCCGGATCCGTCACCGCCATCACCGTGTAGAACTCCGACACACCCGCATTGGTGATCCAGCGCTTCACACCGTTCAGCACCCAGAAGTCCCCGTCCCGCACCGCCCGGGTCTTCATCCCCGCCGCATCCGAACCCGCCTCCGGCTCCGACAGGCAGTACGAGAACATCCCCTCACCCCGCGCCAGCGCCCCCAGGTACTTCGCCTTCAGCTCCTGCGAACCCGACAGCTGCACCGGCAACGACCCCAGCTTGTTCACCGCCGGGATCAACGACGAGGACGCACACACCCGCGCGACCTCCTCGATCACGATCACCGTCGCCAGCGCGTCCGCCCCCGCACCACCGAACTCCTCCGGCACGTGCACCGCATGCAGGTCATTGCCCTGCAACGCGTCCAACGCCTCCTGCGGGAACCGCCCCTGCTCGTCCACCTCCGCCGCGAACGGAGCGATCTTCGCCTCAGCCAGCGAACGCACCGCCTCACGGAGCATCTCGTGCTCCTCGGAGACACGGAAGAGATCGAAGTCAGCCGCCCCTGCGCTGCCCGCCATGTGATGCCTGCCTCGTCGTCCAGTGACCGAAGTCCAGTGACCGAAGTCGGATCCGGTCCGCTCGATCCGGTCCGATCGACGTCGAATCCGGGGTTAACTACCGTTCAGTAGAGATCCTAGGGCTCCGACCTGCGGCTGCCTAGCGCCCCGGGCGTGCGGGCGGCCCCTGCACGCCCGGACCGGACGGATAGCATCAGGGGCATCCGTACCGGTCGGATCCGCATCCTGACCGGTCGAGTCCGCCTCCAGGGAGAACCCGTGACCCTCCGCATCTCCGTGATCGGCACCGGCTACCTCGGCGCCACGCATGCCGCCGCCATGGCCGAGTTCGGCTTCGAGGTGCTGGGTCTGGACATCGACCCGGACAAGATCGCCATGCTCACCGCCGGCCGCGTCCCGATGTACGAGCCGGGCCTGTCCGAGCTGCTGCTCAAGCACGTGGCCGGGCACGAGGGTTCGACCGGGCGACTGCGCTTCACCACCTCCGTCGAGGAGGTCGCCGAGTTCGCCGACGTGCACTTCGTCTGCGTCAACACCCCGCAGCGCAAGGGCGAGTTCGCCGCCGACATGTCGTACGTGGACACCGTGATCGACGAGCTGGCGCCGCACCTGACCCGCCCCGCGCTGGTGGTCGGCAAGTCCACCGTGCCGGTCGGCTCGGCGGCCCGGCTGGCCGAGCGACTGGCCGCCCTGGCGCCGGTCGGCGAGGGCGCCGAGCTCGCCTGGAACCCGGAGTTCCTGCGCGAGGGCTTCGCCGTCCAGGACACCCTGCGGCCGGACCGCATCGTGGTCGGCGCCCAGAGCGAGCGGGCCGAGCGGCTGCTGCGCGAGGTGTACGCCGAGCCGATCGCGGCCGGGGTGCCGTTCCTGGTCACCGACTACGCGACCGCCGAGCTGGTCAAGGCCGCCGCCAACTCCTTCCTGGCCACCAAGATCTCCTTCATCAACGCGATGGCCGAGGTCTGCGAGGCGGCCGGTGCGGACGTCACCCTGCTCTCCACGGCACTCGGCCACGACGAGCGGATCGGCCGCAAGTTCCTCAACTCCGGCCTCGGCTTCGGCGGCGGCTGCCTGCCCAAGGACATCCGCGCGTTCATGGCCCGGGCCGGCGAGCTCGGCGCCGACCAGGCGCTGACCTTCCTGCGCGAGGTCGACTCGATCAACATGCGGCGCCGCTCCCGGATGGTCGAGCTGGCCCGCGAGCAGTGCGGCGGCGGCTTCCTGGGCCGCCGGGTCGCCGTCCTCGGTGCGGCCTTCAAGCCCAACTCGGACGACATCCGGGACTCCCCCGCCCTGAACGTGGCCGCCCAGATCCAGCTCCAGGGCGCCCAGGTCACCGTCTACGACCCGAAGGCCGTGGACAACGCCCGCAAGATGTTCCCCTCGCTCGCGTACGCCAACTCCGCCCTGGAGGCCGCCGAGGGCGCCCACGTCGTCCTCCACCTCACCGAGTGGGCCGAGTTCCGCGAGCTGGACCCGGCCGAGCTGGGCGCGGTGGTCGCCGAGCGCCGCCTCCTCGACGGCCGCAACGTCCTGGACGCCGACGCCTGGCGCGCCGCCGGCTGGACCTACCGCGCCCTGGGCCGCCCCAGCTGATCCCCGCTTCCGGCGCCCGTCCCCGACCCCGGGGGCGGGCGCTTCCGTTTGCCCCGAAGCGATGATTTGAACGCGTTCAAGTCATGTGCGAGGATCCGGGTGCACCGGCGGTCGCGCCGGTACGGGGAGACCGGGGGGTTCTTCATGCACGCCGAACGCGTCGAGCGGCACACCGGACGGCACAGGTGGGTCACCTGGCTGTCGCTCGCCTTCCTGGGGGTCGTCCTGATCGCGCCGCTCGCCTTCCTCGGCTTCTGCGCACTCCTGATGACCGAGGGCGGCAAGCCCCACGCGGTCGGCTGCTCGGAGGCGATGGAGTTCGCGGGCGGCTCGATGCCCGCCCAGGCCACCGGGGCCGTCTGCACGGACGACGGAGGCTGGCAGGACCGCGGCTACACCGTGGAGTTCCGGATGCCCCGGGACGAACTGGCCCAGCGGCTGACCGCCGCCTTCCCGCGGGTCCGGCCCGGCACCGACAACGCCTCCGGCCTGAGCTTCGGGAACGCCGACGCCTCCCGCCCCGACGGACAGGCCATGTTCGTCCACCTGGACGCCACCTACGAGGCCGACGGCACCGCCCGCGTCAAGCTCCACGCCTTCGACACCTGAGCCGGCCGGAATCCCGCCGAGCCCGGACCGGAATCCCGCACCCCCGACCGTCGTTGGTACCGGCATGACGAGCTACGGCGACGACGCGACGGTCCGCGAGATCCTCACCGACACCGGAGACACCTGGGCCGTGGTCGGCCTCTCCACCAACACGGCCAGGGCCGCGTACGGGGTGGCCCGGGTCCTGCAGCGCTACGGCAAGCGCGTCGTGCCGGTGCACCCGAAGGCCGAGACGGTCCTCGGCGAGCAGGGCTACGCCTCGCTCGCCGAGATCCCGTTCCCGGTCGACGTGGTGGACGTGTTCGTGAACAGCGCACTGGCCGGCGAGGTGGCCGACGAGGCCGTCGCGGTCGGGGCGAAGGCGGTCTGGTTCCAGCTGGGCGTGGTGGACGAGGCCGCGTACGCGCGCACCCGGGGGGCCGGGCTGGCGATGGTGATGGACAAGTGCCCGGCCATCGAGATCCCCCTGCTGGACTAGCAGTCCGGACCAGGGGTTCAGCGGTTCAGGAGCGCTCGCCGTCCAGCTGCGCGATGGTCGCGATGGACGGCCGGCGGCTCGCCCGCAGCGTGGCGGCGACGGACTCGGCGTCGCGCAGCACGCGGACGGCGTTGTGCCAGGTGAGCTTGGCCAGGTCGGCCTCCGACCAGTGCCGGCGCAGGAGTTCGGCGACCAGGTTGGGGTAGCCGGCCACCGAGTCCAGGCCGTCCGGCAGGAAGGCGGTGCCGTCGAAGTCGCCGCCGATGCCGATGTGGTCGATGCCGGCGACCTCGCGCATGTGGTCGAGGTGGTCGGCGACGGTGGCGGGGGTGGCGATCGGGCGCGGGTGCTCGGCCTCGAAGGCACGCTGGCGCTCCATGGCCGGCGGGGTGGTGTCCAGCGGGTGGAAGCCGTGGGCGCTCATGTTCGCGTCGGCGGCGAGGGTCCACTCGATGGCGGCGGGCAGGATGAACTTGGGCACGAAGGTGGCCATCGCCACGCCGCCGTTGGCGGGCAGCTGGGCGAGCACGTCGTCCGGGATGTTGCGCGGGTGGTCGCAGACCGCGCGGGCGGAGGAGTGCGAGAAGACCACCGGCGCCTCGGTGACCCGCAGGGCGTCCCGCATGGTGTCGGCGGAGACGTGCGAGAGGTCGACCAGCATGCCGAGCCGGTTCATCTCCCGGACGACCTCCTCGCCGAAGCGGGTCAGCCCGCCGGCGACCGGCTCGTCGGTCGCGGAGTCGGCCCACGGCACGTTGTCGTTGTGGGTGAGCGTCAGGTAGCGCACGCCCAGCTCGTACAGGGCGCGCAGGGTGGCGAGCGAGCAGTCGATGGAGTGGCCGCCCTCGGCGCCCATCAGGGAGGCGATCCGGCCCTCCGCGCGGGCGGCCTCCATGTCGGCGGCGGTACGGGCGAGGCGGAGCCGGTCGGGGTAGCGCTCGACCAGGGCGTGGACGAAGTCGACCTGCTCCAGGGTGGCGCTCACCGCGTGGTCGCCGGCCAGCGAGGCGGGGACGTAGACGGACCAGAACTGCGCGCCGACCCCGCCCTCCGCGAGGCGGGCGAGGTCGGTGTGCAGGCGGTCGCTCTGGTCGGCGGCGAGGTCGAGCGCGCGGAGGTCGTACCCGGCCTGCTCGCGCATCGCCCACGGGAGGTCGTTGTGGCCGTCCACCACGGGGGTGGTGCGCAGCAGGGCGCGGGCGCGGTCCAGCGGGGCGGGGGAGTCCGTCGGAGAAGTCATACGGCCTGTTCTACCCCACCCCACCAGCGGGATTACTTGCCGAAGCCGAAGGAGCCGGAACCGGCCACCTTGGCCCGGAGCTTCTTGCCCTTCTCGGTGGCCTGGCTGTTCAGCTCGGCCTGGAAGTCGGTCATCTTCTCGGCGAGTTCGGTGTCGAAGGCGGCGAGCATCCGCACTGCGAGCAGGCCCGCGTTGCGCGCGCCGGCCACCGAGACGGTCGCCACCGGGACACCGGCGGGCATCTGGACGATCGACAGCAGGCTGTCCATGCCGTCCAGGTAGCGCAGCGGCACCGGAACGCCGATGACCGGCAGCGGGGTGACGGAGGCCAGCATGCCCGGCAGGTGGGCCGCGCCGCCGGCGCCCGCGATGATCGCCTTGAGTCCGCGCTTGTGGGCGTTCTCGCCGTACGCGACCATCTCGCGCGGCATCCGGTGGGCGGAGACGACGTCCACCTCGTACGGGATCTCGAACTCGTCCAGGGCCTGGGCGGCGGCCTCCATGACGGGCCAGTCGGAGTCCGAGCCCATGACGATGCCAACGACTGGAGAGGTCATTCGGTGATCGTTCCTCGCAGGTAGGCGGCCGCGTGGCGGGCGCGCTCGCGGACGTCTTCGAGGTCGTCCCCGAAGACGTTGACGTGACCGACCTTGCGGCCGGGCTTCACGTCCTTCCCGTACATGTGGATCCGCAGCCCGGGGTCGCGGGCCATGCAGTGCAGGAAGGCGTGGTACATGTCCGGGTAGTCGCCGCCGAGGACGTTGACCATGACGGTCCACTTGGCGCGCGGCCGGGGGTCGCCGAGCGGGAGGTCGAGGACGGCCCGCAGGTGGTTCTCGAACTGCGAGGTGACGGCGCCGTCCTGGGTCCAGTGCCCGGAGTTGTGCGGGCGCATGGCCAGCTCGTTGACCAGGATCCGGCCGTCGCGGGTCTGGAACAGCTCGACGGCGAGGTGGCCGGTGATGCCGAGCTCGCCGGCGATCCGCAGGGCGAGCTGCTGGGCCTCGTCGGACAGCGCCGGGTCGAGGTCGGGCGCCGGGGCGGTGACCTCGGCGCAGACGCCGTTCTCCTGGACGCTCTCCACGACCGGGTAGGCGACGGCCTGGCCGCTGGGCGAGCGGACGACGCTGGCGGCCAGCTCGCGGACGAAGTCGACCTTCTCCTCGGCCAGCACGGGGACGCCGGCCAGGAACGGGGCCTGGGCCTCCTGCTCGTCGTCGACGACCCAGACGCCCTTGCCGTCGTAGCCGCCGCGGACGGTCTTCAGGACGACCGGGTAGCCGGAGCCCTCCTCGGCGAACGCGGTGACGTCGGCCGGGTCGGCGACGATCCGGTGCCGGGGACAGGGCACCCCGATGGAGTCCAGCTTGGCCCGCATCACGCCCTTGTCCTGGGCGTTGACGAGCGCCTCCGGGCCGGGGCGGACGGCGATGCCGTCGGCCTCCAGGGCCCGCAGGTGCTCGGTGGGGACGTGCTCGTGGTCGAAGGTGATCACGTCGCAGCCGGCGGCGAAGCGCCGCAGGGTGTCGAGGTCGCGGTAGTCACCGAGGACGACGTCGGAGACCACCTGTGCGGCGGAGTCCTGGGGCGTGTCGGCGAGGAGTTTGAACCTGACCCCGAGCGGGATGCCCGCCTGGTGTGCCATGCGGGCCAGCTGCCCGCCGCCGATCATGCCCACCACTGGAAAATTCACATTGCCCGGGGAAGTCACTCCGCCAGGATATCCGGGCCGGTGGGGGGTGGTGGAGCCGCCAGTGGGCCTCGGGGAGCGGACGCGCGTAGATGTCAAGTCGGCCCCCTCGCGTCTGAGCCGTCCGGTGGAAGCGGGTAGCCTGGACGGCCAGGTCCTGGTCTACGCGGTCCGATCATGTGCGTGCACGCAGGGCTCAAGGGGCGACCGCGCCGCTGCGATCAGCCCTTTCGACCCGCAGGCACATGGAGGCAGTCCGGTATGGCGACGACCGCAGCTTCGAACTCCTCGCTCGCGCAGAAACTGCGCGGGCTCCAGGGCGAAGTCGTGAAGTTCGGCATCGTCGGCCTGAGCGGCGTGGTGGTCAACTTCGCCGTCTTCTGGGTCTGCATCAACGGCCTGGGCCTGGCCTCGGTGCGGTCGAACATCGCGGCGACGGTGATCGCGATCGCGACCAACTACCTGGGCTACCGCTACTGGCTGTACCGGGACCGCGACGCCGCCTCCCGCAAGCGGGAGATCACCCTCTTCCTCGTCTACAGCGGCATCGGCATGCTGATCGAGACCGGCGTGCTCGGCTTCTCGGTGTACGTGCTGAAGCTGGACTCGCACTACGAGCAGCTGGGCGCCAAGGTGATCGGCCTCGCGGTGGCCACCGTGTTCCGCTTCGTCTCGTACCGGACCTGGGTGTTCAAGGCCGACCCGGCGCCGGTCGAGCTGCCGGCCCAGCAGCCGGTGGGCGCCGCCGACGGCCAGGACCTGGCCGCCCAGGCCGAGCTGATGCTCGCCACCGAGCAGATCCGCTACGCGAAGGCCGAGTAGCCCCCTCCCCCGCGTACCACCGCAGCCCCGGCAGGCCGAACCGGCCGCCGGGGCTCGCCGTTTTCCGGGCTTGCCGCCCCCGCCACCGCCGGAGGAGAGTGGTTACCGAAGGCGAGCGCGGTCGGCGAACGATCACGGCCGAGGGGGGTCCAGGAGGCTCGCCATGACGTTCGTCCAGATCATCGACTGCAAGACCGACAGGCTCGACGACCTCAACCGGCTGATGGACCGCTGGGTCGAGGCGACCAGGGGCAAGCGGACCGCCTCGCACGCGGTGGTGGGCACCGACCGTTCCGACACCAGGCACGTGGTGGAGATCGTGGAGTTCCCCTCCTACGACGAGGCGATGAAGAACTCCCGCCTGCCCGAGACCGACCGGATCTTCCGCGAGATGGTGGCGCTCTGCGACATGCCGCCGACCTTCACCGACCTCGACGTGACCCGCGATCTCGGGTTCGACAAGGCCACCGCGAGCCGGGTCCTGGAGGAGCTGTCCCGCGGCAACCTCGACGTCATCGACGAGTGCATGACCGCCGACTACCGCGACCACGACTACGGCAGCGAGAGCGACGCCGTCGGCCCGGCCGCGTTCCGGGAGCGCTGCAGCGGCTACCTGGGCGCCTTCGACTTCCGCTTCGACACCGAGGGCCAGATCGCCGAGGGCGACGAGGTGGCCACCCGGTGGACCTGGCACGCCACCCAGAAGGCCGACTTCATGGGCGTGCCGAACACCGGCAAGTCGGTGGTCGGCCGCGGCACGACCACCTTCCGCTTCAAGGACGGGAAGATCTGCGAGGGCTGGTGGCAGTGGGACGTCATGGGCCTGATGCGCCAGCTCGGCGTGCTCCCCGGCGCCTGACCCCGTCGGCACGGGCCGGAGGACGGGCCCGTGGCCCGTCAGTCCTCCTGGCTGCGCCCGAGGAAGAGCGCGAACACCGGGGGCTTCAGCGAGAGCAGTTCGAGCCGCCCGCCGTCCGCCTCCGCGAGGTCGCGGGCGACGGCGAGGCCGATGCCGGTGGAGTTGCGGCCGCTGACCGCGCGCTCGAACACCCGGTTGCCGAGGTCCGGCGGCACCCCGGCGCCCTGGTCCTGCACCTCGACCACCACCGAGGTGCCGGACGGCCGGACCCGCAGGGTGATCGTCCCGGCGCCGTGCATCAGCGAGTTCTCGATCAGGGTGGCCAGCACCTGGGCGACCGTGCCCGGGGTGCCGACCGCGGTGACCCCGTGCAGGCCCTCCAGGGACAGCACCCGGCCGGTCTCGCGGAGCGACGGCCCCCACTCCTCCACCTGCTGCTTGATGACCTCGTCCAGGTCGAAGGCGACGGCGGTGGGGCTGCGCGGGTCGCGCTGGGTGGTGAGCAGCCGCTGGACGACGTCGGTGAGCCGCTCGACCTGCTGGAGGGCGATGGTCGCCTCCTCCTTGACCGTCTCCGGGTCCTCGGCGAGGGCGATGATCTCCTCCAGCCGCATGGAGAGCGCGGTGAGCGGGGTGCGCAGCTGGTGCGAGGCGTCGGCGGCGAGCCGGCGCTCGGCGGTGAGCATCCGGGCGATCCGCTCGGCGCTGGTGTCCAGCACCTCGGCGACCCGGTCGAGTTCGGGCACCCCGTAGCGGCGGTCGCGCGGGCGCGGGTCACCGGAGCCGAGCCGTTCGGCGGTCTCGGCGAGGTCGGTGAGCGGCCGGGCGAGCCGCTTGGCCTGCCAGACCGCGAGCGCCACGGCGGCCTGGACGGCCAGCAGGGCGACCACGCCGAGCAGCAGCAGGTTGTTGGCGATCTCGTGGTCGACGTCCGCGCGGGACTGCTCGACGGTGACGGTCTCGCCGCTGTTGCCGCGCTCGACGGCCTTCAGCAGGTGGTCGCCGGCCGGGCGCTGACCGGCCGAGAGGACCGGCTGGCCGGGGACCTGCACCTCGACGTAGCTGCCCTCGGTGACCTGGCTCTCGAAGGCCCGCTCGTTGGTGACCGACTCGCCCGCCGCGATCCGGCTCTCGACCAGGGCGAGCACCCGGACGGCGGCGGCGTCGACCCGGTCCTGGGCCGAGTTGACGATGGTGCGCTTCTCCACCAGGGCGAGCGGCACGCAGAACACCACGACCACCACCAGGACGACGCCCAGCAGCGAGTTGATCATCCGGCGTTTCACGCTGCCGCTCCCCGAGGTGTTCCGCTTCACCGGCCGTGGCCCGGTCCTGGTCTCCGTACGGGGCTAATTCTTCTCGAACCGGAACCCCACCCCGCGCACGGTGGCGATGTAGCGGGGGTTCGCCGCATCGTCGCCGAGCTTCTTGCGGAGCCAGGAGATGTGCATGTCCAGGGTCTTGGTCGAGGTCCACCAGGTGGTGTCCCAGACCTGCCGCATGATCTCCTCGCGGGTGACCACCCGGCCGGCGTCCCGGACCAGGACGCGCAGCAGCTCGAACTCCTTGGCGGAGAGGGTGAGCTCCTCGTCGCCGAGCCAGGCGCGGTGCGACTCGATGTCGATCTTCACCCCGTGCGCGCCGGTGGTGAGCTGGTCGACGTTGCCGCGCCGGAGCAGCGCCCGGACGCGGGCCAGCAGTTCGGCCAGGCGGAAGGGCTTGGTGACGTAGTCGTCGGCGCCGGCGTCCAGGCCGACCACGGTGTCCACCTCGTCGGCGCGGGCGGTGAGCACCAGGACGGGGCAGCTCTTGCCGTCGGCGCGCAGTCGGCGGCAGACCTCAAGGCCGTCCATCTCGGGCAGCCCGAGGTCGAGGACGACGAGGTCGACCTCCTCGGTGAGGCCGGCGGCCAGTGCGGTCGGACCGTCCTCGCGGACGAGCACCTCATAGCCCTCGCGTCGCAGGGCCCGGGCGAGCGGTTCGGAGATCGCCGGATCGTCCTCGGCGAGCAGCACACAGGTCATGTGGTGATGGTAGTCCGCCGGGGTATGCCCGGACGCCCTGTGAGGTAGTTCACAGAGCGTGATCGTTATACAAGCATTCAAGTGATCTCAACAGGGCGTTGCAGTCCGCCGGTTCAGTGCAGATTCCCCTTCTCGATCTTGAATCCGAAGGGAGGGAACCCCATCTACCATGGATCGATCGGGAAGATCCGTTGATCCCTTTGCCATCGGCATACCTAATCCATGCCTTTTGTCATCTGATAGAGCCAAATATCGCCACGTAGAGTGGTTTCGTCCACGTCCGCCGCCACCCCCCTAGGCGGACGCTGTCAGGCAAGGAACCACTACACATGGCGTCTACCACCCGGGTTGCCGACCTCGCGTCGACCTCCCCCAGCGGCAAGACCTTCCTCGGGCACCCCCGAGGCCTCGCCACGCTGTTCATGACCGAGATGTGGGAGCGCTTCTCCTACTACGGCATGCGCGCCCTGCTCATCTACTACCTGGTCTCCGGCGGTGCCGACGCGGCAGCCGGCAGCCAGGGCGGCGGCCTCGCCATGAAGGCGACGATGGCGACGGCGATCTACTCCGTCTACGTCTCCATGGTCTACCTCATGGCCTACCCCGGCGGCTGGTTCGGCGACCGGGTCTGGGGTGCCCGCAAGACCGTCACCGTCGCCGGTTTCGTGATCATGGCCGGCCACCTCGCGCTGGCCGTCCCGGGCCAGGCGGCGTTCTTCGCCGGCCTGCTCCTGGTCGCGGTCGGCTCCGGGCTGCTGAAGGCCAACATCTCCACGATGGTCGGCCACCTGTACAACGGCCCCGAGGACCCGCGCCGCGACGGTGGCTTCACCGTCTTCTACATGAGCATCAACCTCGGTGCCTTCGCCGCCCCGTTCATCATCGGAACGGTCGGCAAGGAGTACAACTGGCACCTGGGCTTCGCCCTGGCCGCCGTCGGCATGGGCCTCGGCCTGCTGCAGTTCCTGCTGGGCACCCGCCACCTGAGCCCCAAGAGCAGCCTGGTCCCGAACCCGCTCATGCCCGCCGAGCGCAAGAGCCTGCTGCTGAAGGCCGGTGCGACCGTCCTCGCGATCGCCGTCTTCTACGGCGCCGTCGTCGCCCTGGGCGTCTACACGCTGAACTGGGCCCTGGTGCCGCTGACCATCGCCGGTCTGCTCATCCCGGTCGTCGTCCTGACCCGCATAAAGCGCGACAAGGACCTGAGCACCGGCGAGCAGTCCAAGATGTCCGCGTACATCTGGTTCTTCGCCGCGGCCGCCATCTTCTGGATGATCTACGACCAGGGCGGCTCGACGCTCTCCCTGTTCGCCGACAAGAACACCGCGGACACCCTGCTCGGCTTCGGCTTCTCGGCCACCTGGTACCAGTCGCTGAACCCGCTGTTCGTGATGGCGCTCGCGCCGGTCTTCGCCTGGCTGTGGCTGTGGCTGTCCCGCCGGAACAAGGAGCCCAACACCATCGTGAAGTTCGCGATGGGCCTGGTCCTGATCGGTGCCTCGTTCTTCATCTTCATCGTCCCGATGAACATGGCGGGCGACGGCAAGGTCTCCCCGATGTGGCTCGTCTCGATCTACATGATCCAGACCATCGGCGAGCTGTGCCTCTCCCCGGTCGGCCTCTCGGTCACCACCAAGATGGCGCCGCAGAAGTACGCCTCCCAGATGATGGGCGTCTGGTTCCTCGCCGTCACCGCCGGTGACTGCACCACCAGCCTGCTCTCGCTGGCCGGCGTCAACCTGGACGGCACCGGGATCATCGCGCTGCAGGCAGCGCTCGCGACCCTGGCCGGCGTCGCGGTCTACATGGGCCGCAAGCGCGTCCAGGCGCTCATGGGCGGCGTCCACTGACGCCCGCCTGACCGGCCCACCGCTTCCGGGGCCGCCGTGGATTCCTGAGATCCACGGCGGCCCCGGTCGTTTTCCGCCCACGGTGCACGGCGCCCGGTACGGCGGCGGGCCCACGGCACCCGGTAGGGCGGCGGGGACCGGAGAACAGCGGGCCGCGAACAGACCTCGGAGGAGAGGAACGGGCCCCCGCGAACGGCGGGGCCCAGGAACGACGAAAGGCCCCCGCGAACGGCGGGGGCCCGGGAACGACAGGAGGCCCCCGCGCCCGCCACCCCGGGGGCGCGGGGGCCTCCCGCAGACCGTCGGTCAGACCTCGCGGACGCCCGCTCGCCAGACCGCGGCCGTCAGCGGCACGCCCGGCCGGTAGGCCAGGTGGACGTGCGAGGGTGCGTCGAGCAGCAGCAGGTCGGCGCGGGCGCCGGGCGCGACCACGCCGACGTCGGTGCGCCGCAGCGCCTGGGCGCCGCCCACGGTGGCCGCCCGGACCGCCTCGTCCGGCGTCATCCCCATCTCCCGCACCGCCACCGCGATGCAGAACGCCATCGAGCTCGTGAAGCTGGAGCCCGGGTTGCAGTCGGTGGACAGCGCCACGACCGCCCCCGCGTCCAGCAGCCGGCGCCCGCTCGGGTACTCGGCCCGGGTGGAGAACTCCGCCCCCGGCAGCAGGGTCGCGACCGTCCCCGAGCCGGCCAGCGCCGCCACGTCCTCGTCCGTCAGGTGGGTGCAGTGGTCCGCCGAGGCGGCCCCCAGCTCGACGGCGAGCTGCACGCCGGGCCCGTACGAGAGCTGGTTGGCGTGGACCCGGGGGGTGAGGCCGCGCTCGATGCCGGCGGTCAGGATCGCCCGCGCCTGGTCGCCGTCGAAGGCGCCCTTCTCGCAGAACACGTCCACCCAGCGGGCGTGCGGGGCGCAGGCGTCCAGCATCTCGCCGGTGACCAGGTCGACGTACCCGGCCGGGTCCTCGGCGTACTCGGGCGCCACCACGTGCGCGCCGAGGTAGGTGGTCTCCGGGGTGTGCCGGGAGGCGATCCGCAGCGCCCGGGCCTCGTCCGCCACCGTCAGCCCGTAGCCGGACTTGCACTCGATGGTGGTGGTGCCCTGGCGCAGCGCCTCCCGGACGAACCGGTCGAGGTTGGCCTCCAGTTCGGCGTCGCTCGCGGCGCGGGTGGCCGCCACGGTGGTGCGGATCCCGCCTGCCGTGTACGCCTGCCCGGACATCCGGGCGTTGAACTCGGCGG
Source organism: Kitasatospora sp. NPDC096140 (assembly GCF_040303045.1). NCBI lineage: Bacteria > Bacillati > Actinomycetota > Actinomycetes > Kitasatosporales > Streptomycetaceae > Kitasatospora > Kitasatospora sp. NPDC096140. The sequence goes on along the minus strand of NZ_JBEOUW010000004.1, from coordinate 256,401 downwards.
TGCGGTCGCCGGCGAACACCAGGTGGGCGTGCGAGTCGACGAAGCCGGGCAGCAGGGCCCGGCCCTCGGCGTCGAAGCGCTCGTCCGCGGCCGGGGCCTGTGCCGCCGGGCCGACCCAGGCGACGGTGGCGCCGTCCAGCACCACGGCCGCGTCGGCCAGCAGGCCGAGCGGCCCGCTGCCCTGTCCGGGGTCGTTGGTGACCAGGCTGCCGATGCCCGTGATCAAGGTGGTCCTGGTGCTCAAGACAAGGCCTTCCGGAGGGAGGTGGACTGGGGTTCCAGCAGCGGACGGGGTTCGGCGGGGCGTTCGACGGGGGTTCAGCAGTCCAGCGCGCCGATGGCGGACCGCAGCGCGCCGGGCACGTCGGCCACCAGCTGGTGCACGCCGTCCCGCACGACGTGCCGGCCGCCGACCACCACGTGCCGCACGTCCGCCGCCGAGGCGGCGAAGACCGCGATCTCGGCGCCGAGCCGGGGCGGCGGGCCCGCGGTGCGGACCGAGTCCAGCGCGATCACCGTGAAGTCGGCGAGCGCCCCGGCCTCGACCCGGCCGGCCTCCGGCCAGCCCAGCGAGGCGTGGCCGTCCTCGGTGCCGGCCCGCAGCAGCGCGTTGGCCGTCCAGTGGCCGCGGGTCCGGGTGCGCAGCCGCTCGTCCAGCTCCAGCGCGCGGGCCTCCTCGAACGGGTCGATGACCGCGTGGCTGTCGCTGCCCAGGGTGATCGGGCAGCCCGCCGAGGCGAGCCGGCGGGCCGGGCCGATGCCGTCCGCGAGGTCCCGCTCGGTGGTGGGGCACATGCAGACGGTCGTGGAGGAGTCGGTGAGGAGCTTGACGTCCTCGTCGGTGAGGTGGGTGGCGTGCACGACCGAGGTGCGCGGGCCGAGCGCGCCGTGGTCGGCGAGCAGCCGGGTCGGGGTGACGCCGTGCGCGGTCAGGCAGGCGTCGTTCTCGGCGGTCTGCTCGGACAGGTGGACGTGCAGCGGCGCCTTGCGCATCGCCGCCCAGTGTGCGACGGTGCCCAGCTGCTCGGCCGGGACGGCCCGGACCGAGTGGATGGCGGCGCCGATCCGGGCGTGCTCGCGGGGCTTGAGCGCGTCCACGCGCTCGGCCCAGGCCTGCGCGTCGCCGTCGCTGAACCGCTGCTGCGGCTTGGTGGGCTCGGCGCCGAAGCCGGCCGACAGGTAGCAGGTGTCCAGCAGGGTGATCCGGAGGCCGGCCCGGGCGGCGGCCTCGATCAGCGCCTCGCCCATCGCGTTCGGGTCGGTGTAGCGGGCCCCGCCGGGTGCGTGGTGCAGGTAGTGGAACTCGCCGACGGCGGTGATCCCGGCCAGCGCCATCTCGGCGTAGACGGCGGTGGCGAGCTCCAGGTAGGCGTCCGGGTCGAGCGCGCCGGCGAACCGGTACATGGTGTCGCGCCAGGTCCAGAAGGTGCCGGAGCCGACCTGCACGTGCCCGCGCAGCGCCCGGTGGAAGGCGTGCGAGTGGGCGTTCGCCTGCCCGGGCAGCAGCAGCCCTTCGAGCCGGACGGCGCCGGGCGGGCAGGGCCCGCTGTCCGGCGTCACCGAGGTGGTCCGGCCGTCGGGGCCGGTGGCGATCAGCACGTCCCGCTCGACCACCGGCCCGTTCGGGTGCGGCAGCCAGGCGTACTGGGCCCAGTAGCTCACTGCGGTCACTGACACGCGAGGTCCTCCAGTACGTCGGCGAGGGCGGTGACCCCGGCCAGGCAGTCGGCCACCTCGGCGTGTTCGGCCGGGGAGTGGGAGACGCCGCTGGGGTTGCGCACGAACAGCATGGCGGTCGGGATCGCGGACGCCAGGATCCCGGCGTCGTGTCCCGCCCCGGTGGGCAGCACCGGGGCGTCCAGCAGCTTGGCGAGCCGGTCGCGCAGCGGCCCGTCGAAGTCCACCACCGGGGTGTAGGACTCGCGGGTCAGCTCGACCCGGACGCCGTCGCGCTCGCCGCGCTCGGCGGCGGCCTGCTCGATCTCGGCGACCAGCGCGGTGAGGGTGCGCTCGTCGGCCGCCCGGGAGTCCAGCCAGCCGCGCACCAGCGAGGCGATCGCGTTGGTGCCGTTGGGCTCGACCGCGACCTTGCCGAAGGTGGCCAGCGCGCCCGCCAGCTTCGCCTTCTTGCGGGCGGCGAGCACGGTGTTGGCGTAGGTCAGCATCGGGTCGCGGCGGTCCTCGATCCGCGTGGTGCCGGCGTGGTTGGCCTCGCCGTGGAAGTCGAACCGCCAGCGGCCGTGCGGCCAGATCGCGCCGGCCACCCCGACCGGCTGCCCCTCGGCGAGGTAGCGGCCCTGCTCGACGTGGAGTTCGACGAAGGCGCCGATCCGGGCCAGCCGGTCGTCGTCCGCACCGATCCCGGTCGGGTCGTAGCCGGCCTTCTCCATCGCGTCGGGCAGCCGGACGCCGGCGGCGTCGCGCAGCTCGTACGCGGCCTCCTGGGAGAGCACGCCGGCGGTCAGCCGGGAGCCGATGCAGGCCACGCCGAACCGGGCGCCCTCCTCGTCCCCGAAATTGACGATCGCCAGCGGCCGGGTGAACTCCGTTCCCCGGGCGCGGAGTTCGTCCAGCGCGGCGAAGGAGGAGACCACCCCGAGCGGGCCGTCGAAGGCGCCGCCGTCCGGGACGGAGTCCAGGTGCGAACCGGTGACGACGGCGCCGCCGGCCTGCGGATCACCCAGCCAGGCCCACTGGTTGCCGTTGCGGTCCAGTTCGTACGCCAGACCGCGGTCGCGGGCCTGCTGCTCGAACCAGGCGCGGCACTCGGCGTCGGCGGAGTTCCAGGCGAAGCGGCGGTAGCCGCCGGTGGAGGCGGAGCGGCCCACGGGGAGCAGCTCCGCCCACATCTCCTCGAAGGACGGGACCGTCACAGTTCACCCATCGGGACGCGCACGCCACGCTCGGCGGCGACCTCGTCGGCGCGGTCGTAGCCGGCGTCCACGTGCCGGATGACGCCCATGCCCGGGTCGTTGGTGAGCACCCGGCGGATCTTCTCCCCGGCCAGCGCGGTGCCGTCGGCGACGGTGACCTGGCCGGCGTGGATCGAGCGGCCGATGCCGACGCCGCCGCCGTGGTGGATGGAGACCCAGGAGGCGCCGGAGGCGACGTTGACCATGGCGTTGAGCAGCGGCCAGTCGGCGATGGCGTCCGAGCCGTCCAGCATCGCCTCGGTCTCCCGGTACGGGGAGGCGACCGAGCCGCAGTCCAGGTGGTCACGGCCGATGACGATCGGCGCGGACAGCTCGCCCGAGGCGACCATGTCGTTGAAGCGCTCGCCGGCCTTGTCGCGCTCGCCGTAGCCGAGCCAGCAGATGCGCGCGGGCAGGCCCTGGAAGTGCACCTTCTCCTGGGCCATCTTGATCCAGCGGTGCAGCGACTCGTTCTCCGGGAAGAGGTCGAGGACGGCCTTGTCGGTCTTGTGGATGTCCTGCGGGTCGCCGGACAGCGCGGCCCAGCGGAACGGGCCCTTGCCCTCGCAGAACAGCGGGCGGATGTACGCGGGGACGAAGCCGGGGAAGGCGAAGGCGCGGTCGTAGCCGGCCAGCTGGGCCTCGCCGCGGATCGAGTTGCCGTAGTCGAAGACCTCGGCGCCGCGGTCCATGAAGCCGACCATGGCCTCGACGTGCTTGGCCATCGACTCGCGGGAGCGCTGGGTGAACTCGGCGGGCTTCTCGGCCGCGTAGGTCGCCATGTCGTCGAAGGCGACGCCGACCGGCAGGTAGCTCAGCGGGTCGTGGGCGCTGGTCTGGTCGGTGACGATGTCGATCGGCGCGTCCATCGCGAGCAGCTGCGGGAAGACCTCGGCGGCGTTGCCCAGCAGGCCGATGGAGAGCGGCTGCTTCTTGTCGCGGGCGGCGGTGGCCAGCTCCAGCGCGTGGCTGAGGTCCTTGGCCTCGACGTCCAGGTAGCGGTGCTCGATCCGGCGGGAGATACGGGACGGGTCGCAGTCGATGCAGATCGCCACGCCGCCGTTCATGGTGACGGCCAGCGGCTGGGCGCCGCCCATGCCGCCGAGGCCGGCGGTGAGGGTGATGGTGCCCTCCAGCGTGCCGTTGAACCGCTTGTTGGCGACGGCGGCGAAGGTCTCGTAGGTGCCCTGGAGGATGCCCTGGGTGCCGATGTAGATCCACGAGCCGGCGGTCATCTGGCCGTACATGGTGAGCCCGAGGCTCTCCAGCCGGCGGAACTCCTCCCAGTTGGCCCAGTCGCCGACCAGGTTGGAGTTGGCGATCAGCACCCGCGGCGCCCACTCGTGGGTCTGCATCACACCGACCGGGCGGCCGGACTGGACCAGCATGGTCTCGTCCTGCTTCAGGCCCTGCAGCGTCTTCACCATGGCGTCGAAGGAGCGCCAGTCCCGTGCGGCCTTGCCGGTGCCGCCGTACACGACCAGCTTCGACGGGTGCTCGGCCACCTCGGGGTCGAGGTTGTTCATCAGCATCCGCAGGGCGGCCTCCTGCTGCCACCCCTGCGTCGTGAGCCCCGTGCCACGCGCCGCGCGCACCTCGCGCGGCCCGCTCGCCTGCTGCTGCACCATAGTCCCGGCCTCCCTGCGGATGGATTCATTCAAGCTCTGTTCGACTGAATATAACTAAACAAGCGGGTTTCGACCAGACCCCGGAACAATCCGATCAAGGCGTGAGACAACACGGCCGCCCGCCATACGCTGGGGCCCCGAACACCAGCCACTCGGCCCATCAGAGGACCTGCCGGACGCCGAGGACGACTACGCGACTCCCGACCTGCTCGCACTGCCCGTCGAGTGGGAGAACAACGACGCCTGGTTGGCCGAACCTCGCCGCACCGCCCTCGCCGTCGAGGTGGTTCCCACCCTGTCGCCCGTCAGCCACCTCGCGACCAAGACCAGCTGGTACGCCGTCGCGGGCGTGCCGACGCTCCTCGCGCTCGACCCGCGCAACGGCAGCTGGACGCTCTACACCCACCCCCGCGACGGTGCCTACCAGGGCATCCTGCACGGCAAGTACGGCGAGCCCGTCCCACTGCCCGCGCCGCTGCCCGCCGAGCTGGACACCTCAGGTCTCCCCCTGTACGCGCCCCGCAGCTGAGTCAGGCCGCCGCGTCACCGTCCCAGTCGATGCCGATCTCGGCGAGCCAGCGGCGGTCGTCGGCGTCCGGGGCGGGCGGGGACGGCGGGCGGGGGATGTTCTGGACGGGGCCGAGGCCGTACTTCTCGGCGGCCGCGGCGGCGCGGGCGTCGGGTTCGATGACGCCGACGTGGACGGCGGACTCGTCGCCCGGGTCGAGGACGGTCAGTTCGGGTTCGGGCAGGCGCCGCAGGGTGACTCGGCGCCCGCAGGTGGGGCAGGACCATTCGTCGGCACCCGAGGCCAGGCGGGCGACGAACTTCATCTCGTGGATCACGCGCATGGGTGACACCCCCTGCAGGAGGGGATGCCCGGGTTTGTGACGGCTACTCCCCTGCCGCTGCTCCAGGCCGCGTCCGTTCCGGGCTGCGGCTATTCCAAGAAGAGCCCGCGTGCCGCCGCCGACTGTTCGATCGCCTCCAACCGGGCTTCCGCGCCCGGGAGTTCGTCGCACATGGCCTGCAGCAGCACCCGGCCGAGCATCATCGGCGCGCACGCGGTGTCGAAGACCAGCCCGGTGCCGACGGCGGCCGGCAGCATCAGGTCGGAGAGCTTGGCGACCGGCGCGAAGGCGCTGTCGGCGACGGTGAGCACGGTCAGCCCGCACTCCCGGGCCACCGCCAGGGCGTCCATCAACTCCCGCGGGTAGCGCGGCAGCGCGAAGCAGAGCAGCGCGGTGGCCCCGGCCGCGGCGGCCTGTTCGAGGCGGTCGGCGAGCATGCTGCCGCCCTCGTCCAGGAGCCGGATGTCCGGGTGCACCTTGGCGGCGAAGTAGGCGAAGCCGCGGGCCTGCGCCGAGGCGGCCCGCAGGCCGAGCACGGGCAGCGGGCGGGAGGCGGCGAGCAGCCGGGCGGCCCGGATGATCGGCTCCGGGTCGGCGAGGAGTTCGGCGAGGTGGCGCAGGTGCGCGATCTCGGCGAGCACGGCCTGCTGGTGCTCGTTGCGCACCGCGTCGTCCGGGGTCTCCGGCGCGGTCGGCTCTCCCCCGCCGAGTTCGCGCAGCTGCTTGCGCAGCGCCGGGTAGCCGTCGTACCCGAGGGCGACCGCGAAGCGGGTGACGGAGGGCTGGCTGACGCCCGCGAGTTCGGCGACCTCGACGCTGGACAGGAACGGCGCCTCGGTGGCGTGCCGCACCAGGGAGTGCGCGATCCGGCGCTGGGTCGGCGTCAGCCGGTGGCCCTCGAAGAGCTGGAGCAGCCGGGCGGAGGGGCCGACGCTGCCGGTCTCGTCGGTGGCGGTCATCAGCGGTACCTCCGGGTGCGAGCGGTTCGGACGACGACTGTGCAGCAGCGGGCCGCGCCTGGCAAAGACGTCTCGTACGGCGGGACGCAACGTGAGACGTCCCGCGGATCGGACCGGATCGAACGGTATCCGGACACTTCCGAGCCGGGCCCGGGCGGTCGCCGGGTCCGGCTCGGGGTAACCCTGATTTGTCCCTGAGCCCGCCCGGATTCCCCCCGCGAACGGATGGACCGGGCGTCACCGCGGGGCCAGGCTGGACCCCATGGACACTCGCCAGGACGATCTGCGGCGCGACCTCGACGCCACCCTGCAGGCCCGCAAGGAGCTCGGCAAGGAGTACGAGGACGAGCTCGTCGACTCCTTCATGAAGCGCCTCGACGCCCGCCTGGACGCGCGGGTCGAGCGCTCCGTGGCACAGCGGATGGACGACCACGAGCCGGGTCCGTACCGCGACCGCCACCACCGGTCCCGCCGCCAGGGCTGGACCAAGCGCTCCGGCAGCGGGCTCGCGGTGGTCTCGATGGCCTTCGGCATCCCGTTGACCGCGATCGCCAGCAACCCCACGAACGGCGGCTTCGCCGGTCTGCTGGTCTGCTGGGCGGGCATCGTCGGGGTCAACTTCGCCGCCGCGTTCGGCGAGCGCCGCAACCGTGAGGACCGTCGGCCGCGGAGCGACTGGGACTGAGCCCCGGTCGCCCCGCGCCGGCGGTGCGTCAGGCCAGCGGGCCGGTGACCTCTTCGACCGCGCGCACCAGGTCGCCGGAGGCGACCAGCGCCGCGGCCGCCTCCAGGTCCGGCGAGAGGAAGCGGTCGCGGCCGGCGCCGCCGACCCCCGCCTCCCGGGCGACGGCCAGCGCGGCCGCGGAGGCCGGGGCGATCCGGCCGGCCGAGTCGGCCTGCTGACGGATCTCCAGCGCGCGGGCGGCGGCGGTGAGTTCGACGGCGAGGATCCGGCCGAGGTTGTCGACGGCCTGGCGCAGCTTGCGCGCGGCCGACCAGCCCATCGACACGTGGTCCTCCTGCATCGCGGAGGACGGGATCGAGTCGACCGAGGCCGGGACGGCGAGCCGCTTGTTCTCGCTGACCAGCGCCGCCTGGGTGTACTGGGCGATCATCAGGCCGGAGTCCACGCCCGGGTCGTCGGCCAGGAAGGCCGGCAGGCCGTGCGAGCGGGCCTTGTCGAGCAGCCGGTCGGTGCGGCGCTCGGAGATCGAGCCGAGGTCGGCGGCGGCGATGGCGAGGAAGTCCAGCACGTACGCGACCGGGGCGCCGTGGAAGTTGCCGTTGGACTCCACCCGGCCGTCCGGCAGCACCACCGGGTTGTCCACCGAGGCGGCGAGCTCGCGGGAGGCGACCAGCTGGGCGTGCGCCAGGGTGTCGCGGCCGGCGCCGGCCACCTGCGGGGCGCAGCGGATCGAGTACGCGTCCTGGACGCGCGGTGCGTCGTCCTGGTGGTGGCCGGTGAGGCCGGAGTCCTTGAGGACGGCCAGCATGTTGCCGGCGCTGAGCGCCTGGCCCGGGTGCGGGCGGATCGGGGCGTGCAGCTCGGGGGCGAGCACCTTGTCGGTGCCGAGCAGCGCCTCCAGGCTCATGGCGGCGGTGATGTCGGCGGTGGTGAACAGGCGCTGCAGGTCGGAGATGGCCATGACCAGCATGCCGAGCATGCCGTCGGTGCCGTTGATGAGGGCCAGTCCCTCCTTCTCCAGCAGCTCGACCGGCTCGATGCCGGCGGCGGCGAGCAGCTCGGCGACGGGCTTCTCCTCGCCGTCCGGGCCGGTGGCGGTGCCCTCGCCCATCAGGACCAGCGCGCAGTGCGACAGCGGCGCGAGGTCACCGGAGCAGCCGAGCGAGCCGAACTCCCGGACCACCGGGGTGATGCCGGCGTTGAGCAGGGCGGCCATGGTCTGCGCGACCAGCGGACGCACCCCGGTACGGCCGGAGGCCAGCGTCTTCATCCGCAGGAACATCAGCGCGCGGACCACCTCGCGCTCGACGGCCGGGCCCATGCCGGCGGCGTGCGAGCGCACCAGCGACCGCTGCAGCTGGGCGCGCAGCTCGGGGCTGATGTGCCGCACGGCGAGCGCGCCGAAGCCGGTCGACACGCCGTAGACGGGGCGCGGCTCGGCCGCGAGGGCGTCGATCCGCGCACGGGCGGCCGCCATCTCGGCGAGCGCGTCGGGACCGATCTCGACCCGGGCGTTGCCCCGGGCGACGGCCAGAACGTCCTCGGCGCTGACGTCGGCCTTGCCGACCAGGACCAGCGGAGCGTCGGGGGCCACAGCACTGTGCATATCCATATACACCATCACATCAGGTGAATGAAGATATGACAACAGGTGCTCGCCATTCGGATTCTCCGACCTCGGCGTCCACAGCGCACCCCGCAGCCCCCTCGCACCCCCGCCGCCCCGCCGGTACTCCCCTACGACCCGAGCTCCGCCTCGATCTCGACCGCCCGACCGGTGCCACCCTCGGACCGCAGCCCGCGGACCGCTAGCGGCGGTTCGAGCGCCTGACCCAGAGGACGACCAGGACCGTCACCAGCAGGGCGATCAGCAGCGCCGTGGTCAGCCATCCGAGGAAGCCGTGGAAGAACCCGTGGAAGAAGCCGCGCTTCACCTTCTTCTTCGTCTTCGACTTCGACTTGGACCCGGCGAGCCGGGCGATCCGGTGCGCCCCGTCCCGCGCCTGCGGCACCCGCTCCGGCGCCGTACGCGCCGCTCCCGCCGCCCCCGCCGTCCGCACCACCGGCACCGCCGACGCCGGAGCGGCCACCGCCACCCCGCCGCCGAGCACCAGCACCCCGGCCACCGCCGCACCCGCCAACCGTCTGCCCACGCCACGCCCCCCGTTACCGCTCGACCGGCCACCCACCATCCCACCGCCGCGCCCCCGGTGACAGCCCCGGCCCCCGACCGCGACCCACCCGCGACACACCGGTCACCGAACCGGAACACGCCCGGGAGCACCCGGCGTCCGGGCCCCTTGCACCCCGCACCCGACGGAAGCAGTGGGCCGGGGCTGGGTCGAGGCAATCCCGGCCCCCGGCGACCGCCGCGCGGATATGCTGCAACGGCGGAGTCCGGGGCCGGAACCGGCAAGCCGGGGGAACCGCGAAGAACGGTCGTCCGGGGGGCCTGTGTCGAACGAAGAAGCAGTCAAAACCGCCTGGCAGATCCATGGTTCGCTGACAGAGGTGACCGGAAGGGTCGATTCCAAGGCATCCTTCGCGCTCACCATCGAGTCCGCCGCGCTCGGCGCGATCGTCGCCCTGTCCGGCACCGGTACCACCCTCGGCCGCACCTCGGGAGCGCTGCCCGCAACGGCCTTCTGGCTCGGGGTGGCCATCCTCGCCCTGGCAGCGATCGCCGCCGTGTCGGTGGTCGTACCGCGCGGCGGGGGCAAGCACGAGAGCGACGCTCCGAACTTCGTCTACTACGGCCAGCTCCGGCACTGGACGCCCGACCGGCTCGCCACCGAGCTGGACGGCGCGGACCTGCTCCCCCTGCTCAGCAGGCAGTTGGTGGATATGAGCCGGATCATCTGGATCAAGGACCGCCGGGTACGGCAGTCCCTCCTGCTCGCCATCGCCGGTTGCTGCCTGGTCGCGCTGGCGGGGCTGCTGGGATGAGACCCGCCGGATCGGCGTCGGGCGGACGCGTTCCGTTCTGGCACCTGCTGGACGCCCCGGCCCGGGCGGAACTGGCCGCCGTCGCCCGCCGGGTCCACTACCCGGCGGGCGACTCACTGCTCCAGCAGCACGAGCTCTCCGACCACCTGCTGGTGGTCGAGCGCGGCTGCGTCAAGGTCCTGGTCGAGTCGGGGGCCGGCTACCGCGCGATCCTCGCCATCCGGGGCGACGGCGACCTGCTCGGCGAACAGGCGGGCCTCGACGGCGGCTCCCGGTCGGCCACCCTCCACGCGCTGACCGACGTCATCGCGCTGCACATCCCGCTCAGCCGGTTCGGCCCCATCAAGCGGGACAACCCCGTCGTCGCGCAGGCCCTTCAGCAGGTGCTCTCCGGCCGGCTGCGGGAGGCCGACCAGCAGCGGGCGGCCACCGGCTCCGGCGTCGTCCGCACCCGCCTGGCCGCCCTCCTGCTGGAACTCGCCGAACGCTACGGAGATTCGGCACCCACCGGCGAGGTCAAGATCTCCCTGCCGCTTTCCCAGGACGACCTGGCCGGCCTGGTGCTCAGCTCCCGACGAACCGTCAACCGGCTGCTGGAGGAGTGGCGGGACGCCGGGTGGCTGCGAACCGGGCGCCGGGTGATCGAACTGAACCGGCCGGAGGAGCTGGCGGAGCTGGCCCGCCCCGAGGGCCGGATCCCCCCTTAGCAGTCGGAGTTCAGATGGCGTCCGGGTCGCAGCGGGCCAGCCCGTAACGGTCCGCCACCGGGTTCCACGCCTCGGCGAAGGCCTTCTTGGCGGCGGTCGCCACCTGACTCTGACCGTATCCCTCGTCCCAGTCCGCAGTGTGCGGCGCGTTGCCGTCGCATCCGGCCACGTCGTCCGCCCACCTCGCGAACGCCCGATCGGCTGCCGCGGAGGCCTTCCAGGCCGAGGACAGCTGGGCCGCCAGGGTCGCGCCACCGGGCAGTGCCGAGGTGTCGACGGCCTGCAGCCGGTTGACCAACGAGTCCCGGCCGACCGCCGCCTGGCGGAGCTGGGACGCCCGGTACCTCACGTCCACCGCGCTCCCGCAGCCGTCCGCGGACTGGACCGCGGACGTGACGACCTTGCGCGTGCCGTCGTTCCGGTTCAGCAGGGCGTCAATGGCCTTCGCCTGGTCCGCGGAGGTGCCCACGGACGTCCCGCTACCGCCGGTCGCACCTCCTGTGATGCCGTAGCTCCCGTTCGGCGTCGTCCCGTCCATGGGCGCGACAGCCGGCCACGACTGCCCGGTCGACGCGGAGTCGGTTCCGGAGTGGTCCCCGAGCACGGACACCCCCTTGATGCCCGCCCACACGAGCAGGCCCGCCACCAGCATCGCCAGCAGCACCCGGCCCGGGCCGGGCGGGGTGGCGGAGGGCGGAGTGGCGGGCACCGTGGAGACATCCGGCCTCCGCCGGGCGGACGGCCCCGGCCCGGCCGTCGGCGGCGCGCGCAGCTCTTCGATCGCCCGGAGCAACGGCCTTTCCCAGTCGGCCAGTTCGGGCCGCCGCCGGGGGTCCGTGCCGAGCGCCGTCGCGGCTAGCCGGCCGAGGTCCGCCGAGAGCATCGCGACCACTCCGGTGTCCCGGCTGTCCTGCTCTCCGGCGAGCAGACGGACCACCAGCAGGCCGAACTTGTAAGAGTCCCCACGCCCGGTCGCCAGCGGTTCGCCCTCCGGCAGGCTCCAGTCCGGGGTCTCCCGCTGGTCGAGCGCGTCCCGGCCGTCGACCCGCATCGCGTCGCAGTCGATCAGGAAGCAGCTCGGCTCCGTTCCCAACCTGAACAGCACGTTCTTGGGCGAGAGGTCGCCCACCACCACGCCCAACCGGTGCAGGCCCGCGAGTGTCCGGGAGAGGTCGAGCAGCAGCTGCAGCCGCTGCTCGTCGCTGATCGAGATCCCGACCCGGCGCAGGTAGCCCTCGTCGTTCAACAGGAACTGGAAGCCCGCGAGGTTCCGCCCCGCCTGTGGCGAGGTGATGAAGAAGCTGTCCGGCACCAGGCGCATCAGGATGCCGCAACGGCCATGGCCGTCAGACACGACGGCGGCCGGCCAGGCCAGCCGCTCGCACAGCCAGAGGCCGGTCTCGGTGGGCAGCCCGGGCACGAACTCCACCATCGCGTCCAGGGCCGGGCCGTCCAGTTCGTTCCGGCAGGCTGCGGAGTACTCCTTGTACGCCACCGGCCATTCGCCGTTGATCTTCCGGTCGGGCAGCGCCCAGACCGTGCCCTGGCCGCCCTGGCCGAGCTTGTCACCCCTGGTCAGTCGTTCGACCCGGACCTTCGTCACGGTTGTGCCTCCACGGCGGAGGCGGGCCAGACCACGAGCAGGGTGCGGTCGTCGTCGAAGGTCTCCCGGGAGAAGTCCAGCAGGTGGGCGAGCCCGCGGGGCTCCAGGGAGGGCGCCAGGTGCTCGGCGAACAACCGGCCGACCGGGCCCGTACCGTCGCCCAGCGGGCCTCCGAAGCCGTCCGTGCCGACCAGCAGCCGGTCCGAACCCGACACGAGCGCGGAGTGCGATCGGACGTCGCCGGGCACCCGGGGCAGTGCCACCACTGCCGAGGAGGCCACCGGCCCGCCGCTGACCGGTTCGCGGATCACCGACATGAACCGGCGGCCCCCCGACAGCAGCCAGGCCCCCGAGTCCCCGACGGACACCAGGTGGACGTCCAGCCCCAGCGAGGAGGGCACCACCACACCCGTCACGAGCGTGGTGGCCATCAGGCGCTCGGCCGCCGCCGCGTCCTCCCGGGACAGGCCGAGGATCTTCGCCGTCTGCGCGACCAGCTGGTAGGCGGCGTGGTTGAGTACCTCGGCCCAGGCGAGTTCGTCCGGGCGGCGGCCCTCGTCCAGCTGCCTGGTCACCGTGTCCACTGCCGTCCGACAGGCGAGGGTGGCTCCCAGGTGCGACTGCGCGGCGCCGGAGACGCCGTCCGCGACCGCGAAGACCAACGCCCCGGAGCCGTGCAGCCCCACCGCGACGTCGTCCTCGCGGGGCCGCCCGTTACCCCGGTGCGCGTACCCCCGGACGGAGGCGAGCCGGACCCGTACGTGCTCGCTGGACCAGCCGTCGAAGATCGTGTCCGGCCGGTACGAGGAACCCGACGGCGGCTTGGGCTCGAACCGGTCCACCGGACGGTCCAGTTCGACGGGCGCCCACCGAGAGGGGGGCGCCGCGTACACCGAGTCGCCGACCGGGCGACCGGGCTCCGCCGGCGGGTGCGACGGCCTGGCCGGGGCGGGCAGGAAGCCGGCCGGACCCGTCCGCGACGGCCCTGCGGCCGGCGGTACGAACGGCGGTACGGTCGGCGGCGCGGCCCGGCCGTTGGGGCCGGCCGCGCGGTGCTCGGGGCTCATCGTCACACCACGTCGATCGCCATGCGGAAGCCCTCCGGCTTGTCCACCACCAACTCCGCGTTCCCCGCCGCGAGTGACATCCCGGACGCGACGATGCTCGTCGTCAGCGCCGAGCAGAACTTGGTGATCGCCGCGCCGATGTCGGCGCCCGGAATCTGCACGAAGGCGTAATTCCGGTCGGTGGCGACGTTCAGGATCGTGGCGGCATCGGCGGCGCCGATGCCGAACGCCGCGATGTTCGGCGCCACGCCCCGGGACCGGTCGGTCAGCTGCCGGTGCACGCTCGCCCAGTCCTCGTTGCTGTTGGGCTGGCCGTCGCTGAGGAAGAACACCGCGGGCCGGTAGACCGTGTACCCGGCGCTCTTCAGCTCCTGCACGTCCTGCGGGATGCGGGTGAGCAGCGCCGTGAACGCTGCCCGGTAACTCGTCCCGCCGCCGGTGCTGGACAGGACCGGCAGCTCGTCCTCGTGCCGCAGGTCGGCCAGGCTCATCCGTACGTCGACCCCGTTCGAGAAGCCGAGCACGGAGAATCTGACTTTCGCCGCCGCCATCGGTTCGGCCAGCAGCGCACGGTGCAGCGAGGCCAGTCCGGCGTTGAGTTCGCCGAGGACGGGTGTCATCGAGCCGGACTCGTCCGCCACCACGTACATCGGGATCAGGTTGCCGCGGTTGTCGGCCATGGTCGGAAATGCCTTTCGGTTCCGGCGCCGTGGGCGCCTCGTCGGGATGGGTCGGGGGTGGCTCAGCCGGTGCCGCCGAGCCGACGCAGGCCGGGCGGGCACTCGATGAACAGGTCCAGTCGGCCGCCGGCCAGGCCGCGGCTCAGGTACAGCACGGAGTCGCGCAGCAGCGAGGCGAAACGCTCGGCGGCGGTGGCCAGGTCAAGTCCGGGCTCGGCCAGGAACGCGAGTTCCGGGTAGCGGGCGATCGCTCGGATCTCGGCCTCGTCGGCCCGGCCGATGCCCACCGAGATGACCGTCGGATGACGGGGGTTGGTCGCCGGGTCAGTCAGCGCCCTGACCGCTTCCCGCCATCGCACGCCCTCCTCGCAGGCCCCGCCGAACAGCACGAACAGCACCGGGCGGTGGACCACCGGGTGCTCGGCCTTGAGCCTCGCCAGGTCCTCCGGGAGCTGCTTGCCCAGACGCTCGAACGCCAGGTCGTGCCGCGCGCCCGCACGCACCGTCAGCTCCGGCATCACGGTGGTCCACTCGACCGCCGACATCGGCAGGTGCGCCGTGGTCTGCCCGGCCGCGCCGAGCACCGCGATGCGCAGTCCGGTGGCCGTCTCGGGCGGGGTCAGCAAGGCCGAGTGCAGGCCGCGCAGCGCGTTGTTGAGGCCGTCGAGGCAGCCGGCGACGGCCGCCGACTCATCGATCAGGAGGTAGACCGGGAGCACCCCGCTCGCCGGGCCGCTCCCCTGCGCGTCCGCGACCACCGTCCCCACCAGTGCGGACGGCGCGGACGGGCCCGCCGGGCCGGCCGGACCGCCCCACCGTACGGGCCGCAGCGCCGCGGCCGCCCCGCCCGCGAGCGTCGAGCCCTGGACCCTGTTCAGCGCCTGCTGCCGGATCACCTCGACATCGGCCGGCTGGATGAGGTCGTTCGCGACCATGAACTTGAAGACCTCGACCGAGCGTTCGTCGAACTGCTCCTGTCGGCCGACCAGTGCCGTCTCCCAACGGCTGCGCATCTCGACCGCCTCGGCGATCCGGTCCGGGTGCTCCAGCACGAACAGCCGGATCAGGCCGCCGATGTCGAGGTCGCCCTCGCCCAGGAGCCTGCGCCGCTCCGTCTGCAGCTCCAGCTTCGCCGTCTGTTCCAGCTTCTCCCGGGCGATCCGGCCGTCCAGCTTGATCCGGTCGACCACTTGCTCGCCCCGGGCCTCGGCCTCGGCCCGCACCTGCGCCGATTCGGCCAGCCTCAGCTCCCGGTCCGCCCTGGTCAGACTCGTGATGTACTCGCGCGCCGCCTCGTCGGGGCGCAGGTCGACCACGCAGCGGTAAATGGTGATGCCCTCCGGCAGCACCATCTCGTGGTCGCAGTCCTGGTTCATCCGGTGCTCGGCCAGGGCCGCCTGGTGGATCGGGAAGCCCCGGGCGATCCCCCGGAGCACGGCGGCGATGTGCCCGTAGACCACGATCAGGGCGTCGGTCACGTTCCGGCGGACCACCTCGACCGGGTCGTGGACCCGGAAGCCCACGTCCACGACCGCATCGAAGCAGTGGGCCTGGTCCTGGGAGGGCAGCGGCCAGCTCTTCAGGTGCGCGGTGCGTCGGTGGTCACTGAGGTCCACCTCGTACCTGGTGCGGTACTTGCCGAGGAACTGCTGCGACCAGCTCAGCGGCTTTCCCTGGAACCACGCGAGTTCGCCATCGTAGGAGGCGTACACCGCAGCGGCGCTCGGCTTCAGTGCCTTCACCGGGCCGGACAGTCCCCGTGGCACCGGCTCCTCGCTGATGATCAGCGGCAGGGTGGGGGTCATCTCGGATTCTCCAGTCGGTCCAGTTCGGCCGTGACCGCGGCGGCGGTCCTCGGCAGCGGGGCGATGCTGTGGGCGCCCGACCAGTCGGCGGCCTGGCGGCGCAGGATGGTGGCGGTCCGCGGGTCGCCGTCCGCCAGCGCACCGGCCATCCGTACGAAGATCACCCGCAGTCCGGGGTCCCCCTCGGCCAGCCGGGCCCACAACTGGAGGACGTACTCGGAGGCCGATCGCTGGACGGCCTCGTTCAGCGCCGCGCGCCACAGTTCGACGAACGGGGCGCGCAGCACCGGCTCCCGGTCCGTCCGTACCAGCAGGGCAGGCCAGTTCGGCATCACGGCCGGCTCCGCGAGCGTCTCCGTCTCCACCACCAGCTGGGCGCCCACGGCCAGGAAGGCCAGCAGGACCGAGGGACGGGCCCGGTGGTCGGCCAACGCCGTGCACAGCCTGCCGAGCACCACGGCGGTCAGCCGGTCGTCGTCGGCGAGGATGTCGGCCAGACTGTCGCCGACCGCGATGGCGACCTGGATGTGGTCGACCACGCAGAGTCGGGCCAGGGCGTCGACAGCGCCCAGCGGCCCGGCGCCGCTGAGGCTCAGCGCGAACACCCGGGCCGCGGTCGCCTGGACCAGCGGGCGGGCGGTGTCGCCGAGCCAGCCGGCCGCCAGGGTCCTGACCATGCCGCTCAGTTCGGGGTTCTTCGCGCTCACCGACAGGGCGTGAGCCACCGCGGTCCGCCGACGACGGTCCGGGCTGGCCGCCCAGGAGTGGAGGACGTGGTCCAGCACGTACTGGAAGGACTGGTCGGCGAGCACTCCGAGGGCCACCCCTGCGTGTGTGCGGACCTGTTCCGACGGGTCGGCGACCAGCTCGCCGAGCCAGTCCAGCAACACCTCGTGCAGCGGGTACTCCGTCCAGACGTGCTGGATCAGCCGCCGCGGGTAGCCCGGGTCCTTGTACTCCAGGGCCTCCGCGGGTACCCGCCCGGTGGCGCTGAAGAACCGCACCGGCACCGTCCGGGCGCGCAGCTGGGCGAGCCGCCGCCGACGCGGCACCTGGTACGGCTCGCGCACCCGCGGCAGGTGACCGTCCGCGGCGGCCAGCACGGTGTAGTCCTCCGTGCCCAGGCGGCGGTGGAGCGCCCGGGCCGCCGCGACGACGTCCTCCTGCGGGAGGCCGTTGAGCACCGCCAGGGCGACGGCGTAGCAGCGCAGGAAGGGCTCGTCCAAGTTCTCGGCCCAGATCTCGAAGTCCTCGACGCCGCGCCGGGCCAGCTTCTCCCGGACCGCCGCGAGGTCGGGCAGCCCGGTGGCCGAGGACTCCGCGGACTCGCCCAGCGCGGAGGCGAGTCCGGCCGCCGCCGAACACGCGCCGTCCGCGCCGAGGCACTCAGCGAGGAACGCCGGTACGCCCGATCGCTTGAGCAGCAGCGTGGCGGCCGGCTCGCCGAGCCGCCAGTCCAGGTGGTGGCGGACGATCCGGGCGGGCTCCGGCGGGCCGGACAGCTCGATGACGTGGCCGAGGACCTCGGAGTCGACCAGCCCGCTCTCTTGGCCGACCGTCAGGACCAGACGGGCCCCGGCGCGGTGGAGGGCGCCGTCCAGACCCTGGAGGAACGGGCCGTCCAGGATGGAGCAGTCGTCCGGCTGGTCGACCAGGAAGCCGACCGGCTCGCCCGGGCCCTCCTGGGCGTCGGCCTCCAGCCGCTCGACGAGCGCTCCGAGATCGGAGGTGCGGTCCAGGCGGTAGATCCGGTCGACCGAGCGGCCGAGCAGGAGCCGCAGCGCGGCCGTGGTCTTGCCGGAACCGCTCGGGCCACGCAGGATCGCGAGGCTCCGCTTGCCGAAGTCGGCCCGCACCTCGTCCCAGCCGACCGGATCCGCGAAGGCGCTGCGCACCTGCTCCAGGACCAGCGGGGAGACCAGGCGCAGCGGCGCCCGGCCGCCGCCGACCAGGAAGACGTTCTTGTCCCCGGCGACCATGTCGCCGTCGATGCTCGCCAGCGCGTGGCGGACGGTGTCCCGGCGCAGCATGCCCTGGGCGAACTGGGTGGCCTCCGCGCTCTCCCGGGCCGCTCCGCTGCGGGCGGAGCCGCCCTCCGGCGGCTCCCCGCCGACATCGCCGGACGACCCGCCGTCGGCGCCCTCGCCGGCCGGCGGGCCGTCCGCGGGAGGCGCGTCCGGCCCGGCCCCGGGCGGTGCCGCCGGGCCGGACGAGCCCCCTCCCCCGTCGGCCGGCGGAACCCCCGTCACCGCCGGCCCCGCGTCCCCGGGCGTGGTCATCGACGACCCGGGGCGTTCGGCGCGTGGTACACGTTCTTGTCACCGGCCACCTGGTCCCCGTGCACCACCCCCGCGTGGAACACCACACCGCCCTTCGGACCGGTGTCCGGGCCGCCCTTCGGCCCGCCGACAGGACCGGAGGCAGGGCCGGGTCCGGCATCGGGACCGGGGCCGGCGACCAGCCCGGGCGGAGCCGGATAGCCGGGCACGGTGATCCATCCCCGCGCGGCGATCCCGTGCTTGGCCTCGAAGTCGACGGGCAGGTAGGCCGCCGGGTCGACGGTGCGGTACTCGTGACGGACCACGGCCTGGTAGACCTCGTCGGAGACGATGAACGCCAGGTTGGCCCTGGCCGCCCGGGCCAGCACCTCGCGCAGCGGCACGGCGTCGACCAGCCGGAAGGTCCAGTTCACCGCGTCCCCGGACCAGCCGTCCGGGTCACGGCTGACCAGCCCCTGGTGCAACGCCACCCTGAAGCGCAGGGCGTGCGCCTCGTTGAAGATCCGCGCCTTCTCCGCGAGGCAGTCCTCCAGCGCCCGGACGAGCGCCCCGGCCAGCAGCACCGGCGAGACGTGTGGCTGCACCAGGAGCAGCACGCCGTCCCCGCGGTCCTCGGTGGCGACGGCCGCGCCCGGCAGGCCGGTCTCCGCCAGCGCCTCCCGGAGCACGTCGTACATCGCTTCGCGCAGCGACCGCTGGACGGGGTTCGGCCGCGCGCTGAACCCCTCGATGTCGAGCACCACGATCCAGTGGTGCACGGCCGCCAGTGTCATCCCGGCTCCTCCCGGCTCGACGTCGACCACGACCCCATTGGTACGCCGCCTGGAGGCGCGCTTCTGCGCCAAATGGCGCACAGCACAAACTTTCTGACTTCTGGACAGGCGGCAGGTCGCGGGCATCGGCCAGGGTACGAAGGGCGTCCGGGCACCGGCTCGACGTTGTCCGGATCGTTACTCCGGCCCCTCCGTACGCGCCTGCGAATGCGCCCCCGCGTGCGCCCCACCGCGCGCAGGAACCGGCGTCCGCGCGCTCACACCACCGGGGGCGAGGCCGCGCCCGCCAGGGCGACGGCGGCCAGCGCGCGCATCGCGCAGGCGGCCTGGCCGAGGGGGAGGGTGGCGTCGTCGGCGAAGAGTTCGACGAGCCAGCCGCCGGCCGCGTTCTGGCCGCCGGCCGCGACCATGCCGCGGTAGCCGGAGACGACGAGCATGGCCTCCTCCGCCGGGTCGTTGCCGGCGGCGCCGGCCCGCAGGGCGAAGGCGCCGCCGCGGACGGCGCGGCGGGTCATCGGGTAGTGGCGCAGGTCGAAGACGGCGTCTGGGGCCTCGATCTGGGCGCGCTGGGTCTCGGCGCGGGTGCTGCTGGGGCCGCTGGTCATCCGGTAGACGGCGTGCTGGGCGGTGCGCATGAGGTGGGAGCCGGGCGGGACGTACGAGACCCACCAGCCGACGGCGTCGAGCAGCCGGGCCGAGGTCTCGGCGACGACGACGAGCTTGCCGAGGGTGTCGGCCGGGTGGACGGCCCGCGCCGCGGCGGCCTGGTCGAGGGCGGCGAGGACGGCGGTGAGCAACTGGCCCGGGTCGGCGCTGTGGGCGGCGCCGCGGAACCGCCGCCGGTCGCCCGTGCCGGCCCGGCCGTTCGGCCCGCGCCGCCCGTCGGCCCGGTGGTGCGGGTCGGCGGCGTCGGCGAGCAGCACGGTGGGGTCGGGAGAGAAGCCGGGGCCGTGGCTGCGCCCGGCGACCACCGGGTGGGCGGCGCGGGCGGCCTTGGCCCGGTACTGGGCGGCGTCGGCGAGGCGGAAGAGCCGGTCGGGGGTGGTGACCGGACCGATGGAGTCCCCGGTGGAGGCGACGCCGCAGGCCACGCCCTCGCCCTCGGACAGCGCGAGCGCCCGGGCGCACAGCTCCTCGGCGACGGCGACCACCTCGTCGGCCTTCTGCCCCTCCACCAGCAGGCAGAACTCGTCGCCGCCGAGCCGGGCGGCGAGGCTGCCGGGGAGTTTGGCGGCGGCCAGCGAGAGCTGGTGGGCGAACCGTTCCAGCAACCGGTCGCCCATCTCGTGGCCGAGCTGGTCGTTGACCCGCTTCAGCCCGTTGACGTCGCAGACGACCAGCGAGACCACGGTGTTGTGCCGGTTGTGCGCCTCCAGCGCGCTCTCCAGCCGGGCGTCGACGGCACGCCGGTTGGCGAGGCCGGTGAGCGGGTCGGAGAAGGCGAGCTTGCGCAGGTCGGCGAGGCGTTCGGTCTGGGCGAGCCCGGCGGAGACCTGGGCGGCGAGCAGGGTCGCGTAGTCGGCGTCGGCCTCGGTGAACTCGGGCATCCCGACCGACCGGGCGAGGTACAGCTCACCCCAGGCCTGCCCGTGCAGCACGATCGGCGCGACCACGCAGCAGGCCCGTCCGCGCCGGCGCAGCGCCGCGGCGCGTTCCCGGCAGTACGCGCCGGCGGTCGGGTGGGTGTGGCCGGCGTGCGGTTCGGTGTTCTCGGCGCTCTGCAGCCAGGCGCGCGGCAGCCGCCCGGTGGTCCAGCGCTCCTCCAGATAGGTGACGATCTCGGGGAAGTCGGCGACCGGGTACGACTCGTCCTCGGGCAGTTCCTCCTCGCCCGGGGCGAGGTCGCCGTGGTTGACCAGCACCCGCAGCCGGCCGGACTCGCGGTCCCAGACCGAGACGGCCGCCATGGTGGCGCCGAGCGCCTCGGTGGCCCGGGTGGCGGCGGCCCGGACGGCCTCCAGGGGGGTGAGTGCGCCGGCCATGTCCTGGGCCAGCTCGACCACGGACTGCAGCCTCAGGTCGGGCAGCGGGTCGCGGTGCCGCGAGCCGCCGCAGTCGCAGCCGCGGTCCGTCATGATCGCCTCACTGCTCACCGGCTCGCCTCGCTCCCTGTGCTCGGTCCTGCCAGACCCCCGTCGCCCGGTCGCACCCGACCGGCCGCTTGCACCAAGACTATGGCGGTTTCGTTCGGTTATGCCCCGTTTGCCCGGATGGACCATCTCAGAACCGTACGGGTTTCAACCGTTCGACACCCGCAGAACAGCAGCCGAACCCCTCCCGTCGCCGCCCACTCCGTCCTCCCGGCGCCGTGCCAGGCACCGCGCCGCCGCTACTCCGGCTTCAGCCGCCGGGTCAGCAGCCACGGCTCCACCAGCCCGAGCCCCCGCACCGGCCGCCGCCACATCGGCTGCAGGTGGAAGCGGGCGCCGGCGTCCGGCCCCGGCATCGGCAGCCCGGAGGCGGGCATCCCGGCGGCGGCCGACAGCGCCTCGGCCAGGCCCGGCCCCTCCGAGTCGGCCGGGGCGACGCTGCCGTTCTGCTCCAGCGCGGCGGCGAACTCGCCGTCGATCAGCACCGCGTCCTTGGGCGCGATCGAGGTGAGCCGGCTGGCCAGGTTGACGGTGGTGCCGAAGACGTCGCCCATCCGCGAGGTGACCGTGCCGAAGGCCATGCCGACCCGCAGCGGCGGGATGGCGTCGTCCCCGGCCAGTGCCTCGATCAGGCTGAGCGCGATCTCGGCGGCGGTCGCCGGGTCCTCCGAGACGTAGAGGATCTCGTCGCCGAGGGTCTTGATCACCCGGCCGCCCTGTCCGGCGATCAGGTCGGAGCAGGTGTTCTCGAAGGTCTCGACGAGCTCGCCGAGCTCCTCCTCCTCCAGCCGCCGGGACAGCCGGGTGAAGCCGACCAGGTCGGCGAAGCCGACGGCGAGCCGTCCGCTGGTGATCTCGTGGTCCTCGGCGGCCTGCACCACCCGGCCGGTGACGGCGGCCAGCTGGCGCCGCCAGACGTACACCAGGAACTGCTCCAGCTCCGGCAGCAGCAGCTCGACCAGCGGGTAGGCCACGTCGGCGCGGGTCAGCCCGGGTTCGACGGACTGGGTGAGGTTCTCCAGGAAGGTGTCCATCTGCCAGCCGGCCAGCCGAGCCGTGGTCTGGCCGGTGGAGCGGGCCACCTGGATCGCCATGGACTCGCTCAGCAGTCCGGACTCGACCAGGCCGGCGAGGCGCCGCAGCGCGATCACGTCGCCGTCGGTGAGCGCCCTGGACTGGCCGATGTCGGGGAAGCCCATGGCCCGCCAGAACCGGGTGGCCAGCTCCATCGGGACGTCGGCGGCGCGCGCGGCCTGGTACGGCGTGTAACGGCGCGGCGCGTCCAGGATCAGGCGTTCCAGTTCGAGCGCGACCGTGGGGTCGTTGCTGCCCGCCGTCGTGCCGCTGCTGCCGTCCTCTGCCACCGGTCCGTCCCCGTGCGGTCGCCGCACTCGCCTCGTGTCCTACCTGTCCGGGCGCACCGCCCGCCACCCAGGCGGGCAGTGGCGCGCCTCACACCGCTGCCAGGTGGAATGTTCGCACGGAATCGCCGGATCCGGGGCATCAGCCCGGGTCAAGGAGAGGTGAAGACTGCCGTTCAGCGGGGCTCGGGGCGCACGTGGACGACGTCACCCGCGCCGACCGCCCGGCGTGCGCCGTCGGGCGTACGAACCACCAGCCGCCCGTCGCCGTCCACCGCCACCGCCTCGCCGACCAGCTCGGTGTCGCCGGGCAGGTGGACCTTCACCTGGCGGCCGAGCGTGGTGCAGCGGTCCACGTAGGCGCGCAGCAGGTCGCTGGCGTGCGGGTCGCCGGCGGCGGCCGTCCACTCGCGGTACAGCTCGGCGAGTTCGCGCAGCAGGGCCCGCAGCAGGGTGCCGCGGTCGGTGGTGGCGGCGCCGGCCAGCGCGAGCGAGGCGGCGGTGGGGACGGGCAGCTCCTCGGCGCGCAGCGAGACGTTGAGGCCGAGGCCGACCACCACGGCGCCGCCGGCCAGCTCGGTGAGGATGCCGCCGACCTTGCGCTCCGCGCCGTCGATCTCCACCTGCAGGTCGTTGGGCCACTTCAGCCCGACCTCGACCTCGGCGATCCGGCCGAGCGTGCTGGCCGCCGCCACCCCGACCAGGATCGGCAGCCAGCCGTAGCGCTCGACCGGCACCTCCTCGGGGCGCAGCAGCACGGACAGGAACAGCCCGGAGCGGGCCGGGGCGGTCCACTGCCGGTCCAGCCGGCCGCGCGCGGCGCTCTGCGCCTCGGCCACCAGCACCGCACCCTGGGCCGCGCCGGCCTTGGCCCGGGCGGCGAGGTCGCTGTTGGTGGAGCCGGTCTCGGTGACGACGTCCAGGGAGGTCCAGAGCCCGCCCGGCACGAGCAGGTCGTGGCGCAGCGCCTCCTCGTCGAGCGGCGGACGGTCCAGGTCGGTCCACGGCGACGGTCCGGTGTGGCCGAAGCCGCGCAGTCCGCTGCGGCGGGGGGTGTCGGAGGCGTTCATGCGGGAAACCCTAGGGCGTGAGCGCAGCCGGGGGGCGTAGGCCGCCCCATCGTCCCGCAGAACGGCCGTCAACAAAACTGTGTCGATGGCCATAACGCCAGGACGTGCCGAATCGCCCTCCGCGCTGGCTACGCTACCCAGCGGTAGTTCGTAGCGCCGCCCTGCCCTCATGCGCGGGCCCCATCCACCCGGTCCGCGCGCACTCGAACAGGTCGCGGCCATGGATCAGGGAGAGCCACCGGATGACCGAGGCGCCGTACGACCCCCACACGACCGCCGGCAAGCTCGCCGACCTGCGGCGCAGGCTCGACGAGGCGGTGCACTCCGGCTCGGCCAAGGCCGTGGAGAAGCAGCACGCCAAGGGCAAGCTGACCGCCCGCGAGCGGGTCGTGGAGCTGCTGGACGAGGACTCCTTCGTGGAGTTCGACGAATTCGCCCGGCACCGCTCGACCAACTTCGGCCAGGAGAGGAACCGCCCGTACGGCGACGGCGTGGTGACCGGCTACGGCACCGTCGACGGCCGCCAGGTCGCGGTCTTCGCCCAGGACTTCACCGTCTTCGGCGGTTCCCTCGGCGAGGTCTTCGGCGAGAAGATCGTCAAGGTGATGGACTTCGCGCTGAAGACCGGCTGCCCGGTCATCGGCATCAACGACTCCGGCGGCGCCCGGATCCAGGAGGGCGTGGTCTCGCTCGGCCTGTACGGCGAGATCTTCCGCCGCAACGTGCACGCCTCGGGCGTCATCCCGCAGATCTCGCTGATCATGGGCCCCTGCGCCGGCGGCGCGGTGTACTCCCCCGCGATCACCGACTTCGTGGTGATGGCCGACAAGACCTCGCACATGTTCATCACCGGCCCGGACGTGATCAAGACCGTCACCGGCGAGGACGTGGGCATGGAGGAGCTGGGCGGCGCGCGCACCCACAACACCAAGTCCGGCAACGCGCACTACCTGGCCGCGGACGAGAAGGAGGCGGTCGAGTACGTCAAGAGCCTGCTCTCGTACCTGCCCTCCAACAACCTGAGCGACCCGCCGTCCTACGCCGAGCAGGCCGACCTGTCGGTCACCGACGAGGACCTCGAACTCGACACGATCGTGCCGGACTCGGCGAACCAGCCGTACGACATGCGCAAGGTCATCGAGCACATCGTCGACGACGGCGAGTTCCTGGAGACCCAGCCGCTGTACGCCGGCAACATCATCACCGGCTTCGGCCGGGTCGAGGGCCAGTCGGTCGGCATCGTCGGCAACCAGCCGATGGACCTGGCCGGCTGCCTGGACATCAACGCCAGCGAGAAGGCCGCCCGCTTCATCCGGACCTGCGACTCGTTCAACATCCCGGTGCTGACCTTCGTGGACGTGCCCGGCTTCCTGCCCGGCACCGAGCAGGAGTGGGACGGCATCATCCGCCGCGGCGCCAAGCTGATCTACGCCTACGCCGAGGCCACCGTCCCGCTGATCACCGTGATCACCCGCAAGGCCTTCGGCGGCGCCTACGACGTCATGGGCTCCAAGCACCTGGGCGCCGACCTCAACCTGGCCTGGCCGACCGCCCAGATCGCCGTCATGGGCGCGCAGGGCGCGGTCAACATCCTGCACCGCCGGGAGATCGCCGAGGCCGAGGCGGCCGGGAACGTCGAGGAGAAGCGGGCCGAGCTGATCGCCTCGTACGAGGACACCCTGCTGAACCCGTACCTGGCGGCCGAGCGCGGCTACGTCGACGCGGTCATCGCGCCGAGCGAGACCCGCCGGCACATCGTCCGGGGCCTGCGGGCGCTGCGCGGCAAGCGCGAGGTGCTGCCGCCGAAGAAGCACGGCAACATCCCCCTGTAGGCCCCATCCCTGTCGGGAGAGAACCAGCCATGTCCCCGATCCACGTGCTGCACGGGCAGCCGACCCCCGAGGAGCTGGCCACCGTCCTGGCGGTGGTCCAGGCCCGGGCCGCCGCCGCGCAGGCCGCCGCCGAGGCGGCGCGTCAGGCCGGCGCCGGCCCGGCCTCCCCCTGGAACGACCGCTCGCGCCTGCTCCGCCCCGCCCTCCGCCCGGGCGTCAACGCCTGGCGGACGTCGGGCTGGGCGCACTGAGCCGAACCGACCGCACGCGGAGCAGGAAGTCGGCCCGTCCGACGTCCTGCTCCGCCGTCGTCGACCGTCCGTCCACCCCCGGCGCGCCGGAGCGGAGGGGCGCGCCGGGGGCAGCAGGCGCACCGGGGCAGCGCGCACGCCGGATCGCGAGGCGCGTCCGGGCGGCGGACGCGCCCGGACGGCCGTCAACCTGAGTACGGATACTCAGGCGTCCGGGCCCGGCGCGGCGCACTCTGGACGGGTGCTCTGGTCAGACCCCCGTGACGAGCCCTCGCCCGAGGCCCGTCGAATGCAGGAACGGATGCAGCGGGCCGGCAGGGTGCTCGCCGCCATCGTGCTGGTGGGCTCCGTCCTGATCATGATCGCCCGACTGTTCACCTGAACGGCGGACACCGGCACCCCCGGAGCGGCACCCCCTACGCTGGTGGCCATGACCGACCAGCGCACCCTCGTCCTCGCCTCCGCCTCCCCCGCCCGCCTCGGGCTGCTGCGCCAGGCGGGTCTCGACCCCCGCGTGGTGGTCAGCGGCGTCGACGAGGACGCGATCAGCGCCGCCTCGCCCGCCGAGCTCGCGCTCGTCCTGGCCGAAGCCAAGGCGAAGGCCGTCGCCGCCGACCTCGCCGGCGGCGAGCTGGTGATCGGCTGCGACTCCGTCCTGGAGCTGGACGGCCGGGCCCTCGGCAAGCCCGCCGACGCCGCCGAGGCGGTGGCCCGCTGGCAGTCGATGCGCGGCCGCGCCGGGGTGCTGCGCACCGGCCACTGCGTGATCGACACCGTCACCGGCCGGCAGTCCTCGGCCACCGCCTCCACCACCGTCCGCTTCGGCACCCCGGACGACGACGAGATCGCCGCCTACGTGGCCTCCGGCGAGCCGCTGCACGTGGCCGGGGCGTTCACCCTGGACGGCCGCTCGGCGCCCTTCGTCGAGGGCATCGACGGCGACCCGGGCAACGTCATCGGCCTCTCGCTGCCGCTGCTGCGCCGCCTGCTCGCCGACCTCGACGTCCGGATCATCGATCTGTGGACCAACTGACCTGCCGCATCCGGCCGTCGGACCTCTAAGCTGACCGCCGTCCGGACGGGGAGGGAACGCGGCGATGACCGACAGCGTGCTCAACGTGGTGCTCGGACTGGTGGCCAGTGCCATCAGCGCCGGGCTGGGCTGGCTCGCCCAGAACCTGCGGCGGAGACGGCGGCTGGAGCGGATCCGCGCGTTCTTCGGAATGCCGCCCGGGGGCGAGTGCCTGCTGGTGGTGAACCGGCACACCGCCTCGGCCAGTGGCAAGAGCGTGTCGCGCAACGACGTGTTCGCCCTCATGGAGTTGGCCTCGCTGGTCAAGGAGTGCGGGGCCCACGCCGACCTCGTCGGCCACGAGGACGTCCGCCAGGGGCTGGGCCACAAGGCCGAGTTCTGCCTCGGCGGACCGTCCAGCAACGACCGGACGGCGGCGCACCTGGCCTCCTGGCTGCCCGGGGTGACCTTCACGGACGTGGGCGGTAGCGCCCCGGAGCTGTCGCTCGCGGTGGGTGGCGAGGAGTACCGGTACGAGCCCGGGTCCGCGCCCTCCGGTGGCCAGGCCTTCGCCCTGCTCGCGCGGCTGCACCCTTCGCCCGACGGCCGGCCCGCCTTCCTGGTGTCCGGGCAGACCGCGGTCTCCAACCACGCCGCCGTGCGCTACCTGGTCGCCAACCACCGCCGGCTCGCCCGGCGGTACGGCGAGACCGGCACCTTCGCCCTCGTCCTGCGGGTCGTCAACCCCAAGGCGTACGGTCCGGACGTGGTGGAGCTCGCGGCGGACGTGACGGCCCAGGCGGTCCAGCGGCCCGCCGCCCGCTCAGGCGTCGCTTGAGCGGTCCGGGCGAGAGTGTGGCCCATGCCACCGTCCCGCCACGCCGCAGCCCCGTCACCCCCCGTGGCCCCCGGCGCTCCGGCCCCACCCGGCGCGACCTGCGGAGTCTCCGTACCGGCCGGTATCCGGGGGGCGAAACCCATCACCGAGCGTGTGGGATAGTTCACAACCCGGGGCTACTCGCCGGTACTGCCCAGGAATCCATAAACTCATCGAGGTTCAAGAAGGGAGCCACAGTGCGCAAGGTGCTCATCGCCAACCGCGGGGAAATCGCAGTCCGCGTCGCCCGGGCCTGCTCGGACGCCGGTATCGCCAGCGTCGCCGTCTACGCCGAGCCGGACCGGGATGCGCTGCACGTCCGCGCGGCCGACGAGGCTTACGCGCTGGGCGGTGACACCCCCGCTACCAGCTACCTGGACATCGCCAAGGTCCTGAAGGCGGCCGCCGACTCCGGCGCCGACGCCGTCCACCCCGGCTACGGGTTCCTGTCGGAGAACGCCGACTTCGCCCAGGCCGTCCTCGACGCGGGTCTGATCTGGATCGGCCCGCCGCCGCAGGCCATCCGCGACCTCGGCGACAAGGTGACCGCCCGGCACGTGGCGCAGCGCGCCGGTGCCCCGCTGGTCGCCGGTACGCCGGACCCGGTCTCGGGCGCCGACGAGGTCGTCGACTTCGCCCGGGAGCACGGCCTGCCGGTCGCCATCAAGGCGGCCTTCGGCGGCGGCGGTCGCGGCCTCAAGGTCGCCCGCACCCTGGAGGAGATCCCGGAGCTGTACGAGTCCGCCGTGCGCGAGGCGGTCGCCGCCTTCGGTCGCGGCGAGTGCTTCGTCGAGCGCTACCTGGACAACCCGCGGCACGTCGAGACCCAGTGCCTCGCCGACAAGCACGGCAACGTGGTGGTCGTCTCCACCCGTGACTGCTCGCTGCAGCGCCGCCACCAGAAGCTGGTCGAGGAGGCGCCCGCGCCGTTCCTGACCCCCGAGCAGAACGCCGAGCTGTACCGGGCGTCCAAGGCCATCCTGAAGGAGGCCGGCTACGAGGGCGCCGGGACCTGCGAGTTCCTGGTCGCGCTGGACGGCACGATCTCCTTCCTGGAGGTCAACACCCGTCTGCAGGTCGAGCACCCGGTCACCGAGGAGGTCACCGGCCTCGACCTGGTCCGCGAGATGTTCCGGATCGCCGACGGCGAGGAGCTCGGCTACGGCGACCCGGAGGTGCGCGGCCACTCCTTCGAGTTCCGCATCAACGGCGAGGACCCGGGCCGCAACTTCCTGCCCGCGCCCGGCACCGTGACGCTGTTCGCCCCGCCGTCCGGCCCGGGCGTGCGCCTGGACTCCGGCGTGGAGACCGGCTCGGTCATCGGCCCGGCCTGGGACTCCCTGCTGGCCAAGCTGATCGTCACCGGCCGCGACCGCAAGCAGGCCCTGGAGCGGGCCCGCCGCGCGCTGACCGAGTTCAAGGTGGAGGGCATGGCCACCGCCATCCCGTTCCACCAGGCGGTCGTCACCGACCCGGCGTTCGCGCCCGAGGTGCACGGCAGCGACGAGCCGTTCAAGATCTTCACCCGGTGGATCGAGACCGAGTTCGAGAACACCATCCCGCCGTTCGCCGGTGCGCCCGGCGAGGGCGAGGAGGCCGAGGGCCGCGAGACCGTCGTGGTCGAGGTCGGCGGCAAGCGGATCGAGGTCTCGCTGCCGTCCTCGCTGGGCGTCTCGACGGCCCCGGCGGCCGGTGCGGCGGGTGCCGCCAAGGCCAAGCGCCGGGTGGGCGCCAAGAAGGCCGGTTCGGCCGTCAGCGGTGACACCCTCGCCTCGCCGATGCAGGGCACCATCGTCAAGGTCGCCGTGGAGGAGGGCCAGGTCGTCGCCGAGGGCGAGCTGATCGTGGTCCTGGAGGCGATGAAGATGGAGCAGCCGCTGAACGCCCACAAGGCGGGCACCGTCGTCGGTCTCAAGGCCGAGGTGGGCGCGAGCGTCAGCAGCGGCGCCGCGCTCTGCGAGATCAAGGACTGACCCTGATCGAGGTCTTACCCGCCCTGTCGGGCGACGACCGGTCCGTACGCCCCTCGGGGTGTGCGGACCGGTCGCTTTCCGTACGCGGCCCGGCCGGGCCGCTCAGCGCCCGCGCGGCAGGCCCATTTCGGCCAGCCGGACCGGCATCCCGCCGGGGCCGACCGGGCCGCCGTGGGCACCGGGGCGGCGCTGGCCGGGCAGCGGGGCGCCGCCGGGCGGCGGGCCGGCGCGGCGGGCCATCGGGCCGGGCTGGGTCTGGTGGACCGGGCCGCTGCCGGTGCCGTGCACCGGGGCGTCGCCGCTCGGGGCCGCCCCGATCGGTGCGAGGTCGATCTGCACCCCGCAGTCGGCGAGCGCGTCCAGTTCGCGGGCGGTGCCGTCGTCCGCGGTGGCCTGCTCGTCGGTGACCAGGCGGGTGATCGTCTCGGTGGCGACGGTCTGGAACATGCCGGCCGCGCCGAGCTTGGTGTGGTCGGCGAGGACGATGACCTCGGCGGCCGCCAGCACCATGGCCCGGTCCACGCTCGCGGACAGCATGTTCGCGGTCGACAGCCCCCGGTCGGCGGTCAGCCCGCTGCCGGAGATGAAGGCCTTGGTGACCCGCAGCCCCTGCAGCGACTGCTCGGCACCACTGCCCACCAGGGCGTAGTTGGAGCCGCGCAGGGTGCCGCCGGTCATCACCACCTCGACCCGGTTGGCGTGCGCCAGCGCCTGGGCGACCAGCAGCGAGTTGGTGACCACCGTCAGACCGGGCACCCGCGCCAGCCGGCGGGCCAGCTCCTGGGTGGTGGTGCCGGCCCCCACCACGACCGCGTCGCCCTCCTCCACCAGGCCGGCGGCGAGGTCCGCGATGGCGCTCTTCTCCGCCGCGGACAGGTGGGTCTTCTGCGGGTAGCCGGGTTCGCGGCTGAAGCCGCCGGGGAGCACCGCGCCGCCGTGCCGGCGGTCGAGGAGCCCTTCTGCCTCCAGCGCCCGCACGTCACGGCGCACGGTCACTTCGGAGGTCTGGACGACGCGGGCCAACTCCCGGAGCGAGACGGCTCCGTTGGCGCGCACCATTTCGAGGATCAACTGGCGACGTTCTGCAGCAAACACAGAACCGACGGTAACCTGCGTGACCGTCTGCTTTCAGGCGTTTGCAGCTAGTAGCGGGAATTGCTCGCGCACGAGCGGCGCGTGACCGTACAATACGCGCCGTCAACAGCCCGGGACTGCGCCCGCCGTCCGGGTGACGGTCGGTCATGCGCGAGGGGGGGGGGGGGGGGGGGGGGCGCCCCCCCACATTTGGGGGGGGCGGGGAGGGTAGGCGGGGGGCCCCCGGGGGGGTTGGGGGAGGGCGGGCGGCGCGGGGGGGGGGGCCGGG
>NZ_JBEOUW010000004.1:169221-225667 GCF_040303045.1 Kitasatospora sp. NPDC096140 | reverse complement strand
CTGTCTCTCAGAGTTGTCTTCTCACAACCACACAACCCGACCAAACCCCCCCGGCCCCCCCCCCCCCTGCGTGTCTTCTGGCGCTCCGGGCGGGGGGGCGGTCGCCGATCGGCGACCGCCCCTCAACTGTGCGCCGGACGCTCAGGATTCGCCGTCGGCCCGCTTGCGGATGTGCAGCTGCCGGGCGGCCTCGGCGGTCGAGCCGGAGACGGACGGGTAGACGGTGAAGGCGCTGGCCACCTGTTCGACCGTCAGATTGGCGTCCACCGCGAGCGAGATCGGGTGGATCAGCTCGCTGGCACGCGGGGCGACGACCACACCGCCGACCACGATGCCGGTGCCCGGACGGCAGAACAGCTTCACGAAGCCGTCCCGGATGCCCTGCATCTTCGCCCGCGGGTTGCCGCGCAGCGGGAGCTTGACCACGACGGCGTCCATCTTGCCGCACTCCACGTCGGCCGCGGTGTAGCCGACGGTGGCGATCTCCGGGTCGGTGAAGACGTTGGAGGCCACGGTCTTGAGGTTCAGCGGCTGCACCGCGTCACCGAGCGCGTGGTACATGGCGATCCGGCCCTGCATGGCCGCCACCGAGGCGAGCATGAAGACGCCGGTGCAGTCGCCGGCCGCGTAGACGCCGGGCGCGGTGGTGCGGGAGACCCGGTCGACCTGGATCTGGCCCCAGTCGTTGAGCTTGACCCCGGCCTCCTCCAGGCCCATCTCGGCGGTGTTGGGGATCGAGCCGACCGCCATCAGGCAGTGCGAGCCCTCGATCACCTTGCCGTCGGCCAGGGTCACCTCGACCCGGTCGCCGATCCGCTTGACGCTCTCGGCCCGCGAACGGCCCATCACGTTCATGCCGCGGCGGCGGAAGACGTCCTCCAGCACCTCGGCGGCGTCGGGGTCCTCGCCCGGCAGCACGCGGTCGCGGCTGGAGACCAGGGTGACCTTGGAGCCGAGCGCCTGGTACGCACCGGCGAACTCCGCGCCGGTCACACCGGAGCCGACCACGATCAGCTCGCGGGGCAGCTCCTCCAGGTCGTACACCTGGGTCCAGGTCAGGATCCGCTCGCCGTCCGGCTGGGCGTCCGGCAGCTCGCGCGGGTGGGCGCCGGTGGCGATCAGCACGGCGTCGGCGCGCAGCGAGTGCACGGTGCCGTCGGGCGCGTCCACCAGGACCTCGCGGGAGCCGTCCACGGCCTGCCCGCCGGTGCCGAGCCGGCCGCGGCCGCGCAGCACGGTGACGCCGGCCCGGGTGACGGACTGGGTGATGTCGTGGGACTGCGCGATCGCCAGGCGCTTCACACGGCGGTTGACCTTGCCCAGGTCCACGCCGACGACCCTGGCGGCCTGCTCGTTGGGGGGCGTGTCGTCGGCGACGATGATGCCGAGTTCCTCGTACGAGCTGTCGAAGGTGGTCATCACCTCCGCGGTCGCGATCAGTGTCTTCGACGGAACGCAGTCCGTGAGCACCGCCGATCCGCCCAGACCGTCGCGGTCGACGACGGTCACCTCCGCGCCGAGCTGTGCGGCGACCAGAGCCGCCTCGTAGCCGCCGGGTCCGCCACCGATGATCACGATCCGAGTCACGCTCACCATTGTCCCGCACGCCGGGAGCGCCGCCACGCCGGGGTCCGGGCTTCCGTACCTTCGTCCAGTAGCCCGGTCCGGGCGCCGCCCCGGCTACGCTGGCCCCCATGCCCCTTTACGCCGCGTATGCCACCAACCTCGATGCCCGGCAGATGACCCGCCGAGCCCCGCACTCCCCGCTGCGCGGCACGGGGTGGCTGGACGGCTGGCGGCTCACCTTCGGCGGCGAGCAGCTCGGTTGGGAGGGCTCGCTGGCCACCGTCGTCGAGGACGAGAAGGACCAGGTCTTCGTCTCGCTGTACGACGTCTCGCCGATGGACGAGGACGGCCTGGACCGCTGGGAGGGCGTCCAGCTCGGCATCTACCGCAAGATCAAGCTGCGCGCGCAGACCCTGGACGGCTCCATCCCGGTCTGGACGTACGTGCTCAACGACTACGAGGGCGGACTGCCCGCGGCCCGCTACCTCGGCCTGATCGCCGACGCCGCCGAGAGCGCCGGCGCCCCGCACGACTACGTCATGGACCTGCGCCGCCGCCCCTGTTAGAGCCGCGGTCGAGGGCCCGAAGAGGGGTCCCACAGAACTGCTGGGGGTCCGTCAGGGCTTCGCGCCCCAGCTGCGCACGGTCTCGGCCAGCACCCCGGCCACCGCCGCGCGGCGGGCCGGCTCGGTGCGCAGCCCGTTACCCAGCTCGACGTGCAGCCACGGCACCCCGACGCCGGACGCGGACCGGCCCTCGACATTGGTGGTGCCCTCCAGCTGCCCGCACTTGTCCCGCCAGGCCCGGCAGACCGCGTACCCGGCCCGGCCCAGCCCGGCGGCGGTGAGCTCGGCGGCCGGTCCGGCCTGCCCGGCGCCGCTGGAGACCACCGCGTCCTGGCCGGGCAGGCTGCCCTCGTCGAAGCCGTGCACCTGGATGCCGGGCAGCCCGCGGCCGGTGAGCGCCTCGACCACGGCGGCGAAGACGGTGTCGGAGCGGTGCGCGACGTCCGAGGAGCCGTCCGCCCCGGCCCGGCGGTGCGCCCCGGCGAGCACCAGCACGCCGCCCGGCGCGGCCCGGAACAGCTCCACGCCGAGCGCCTCGGTCCGGGCGTCCGACACCGGGTGGGGCACCTGCACCGTCCAGTTCGGCCGGGCCGAGAGGTCCAGGTAGATCCGGCCCCAGCCGCGGGTCCCGTCCGCGGTGCCGTCGGCGATCTCGGCCACCCGGCGGCCGGTCGCGGCCTCGGTGAACTCGGTGAGCCGGTAGCCGACCCGGGCCAGCGCCCGGCCGGCCTGCTCGGACTGGCCGTCCAGCTCGCCGAGCACGCCGTCGGCCACCGCGCGGCGCTGTGCCGCGTCCGGCGCGGTGTACGGACCGTCCGAGGTGAACTCGGCGGTGTACTCGTCCACCCGGGCCGCCAGGTCGACCGGCGCCGGGCCGGAGGGCCCCGACCGGACCGCCCGCGGCTGCCCGGCCTCGCCGCGCGCGGCGAGGGTCAGCACCCCCGCGAGCACCGCCAGTACCAGCAGCACTGCCGCCGGCAGCAGCAGTGAGCGTCGCGAACCCCGAGTCTCCATGGCGGACGAACCTACCGTGCCCGCCACCGCGGCCATGATCCACGCCGGGACCGGCCGGATCGACACCCAAGCGGCACCGGATCGACACCGATACGTGACAGGTTTCGGTGAACCGCTTCGTACGCTGGTTCGGCTTGACCTGTTCTTGATCATTGCTTGACCGGGAAGGCCTGCCGCCGCCTCCCGGAGCCGGCACGGCGAGCCGGAGGAGAACGAGGCCCCTCGTGAGCACGGCACCCAACCCGCCGCGGCAGCACCGCTACCGCCGCCGGGCCGACATGCCGCTGCTCGGGGGCATCCGCCCGCCCATCGTGCTGCTGCTGGTCCTGCTGCTCGCGGTCGCCGCGATCACCGCCCTGGCCGTCGGCGGACTGCGCGTCGACGACACCCCGCAGGCCGTCCGCGAGTCCCACCAGTACGCCGCCGAGGACACCGCCGCCTCGCTGCGGGCCGGACTGCACGAGAGCGCCACCGACCTGCACCGGGCCGCCACCCGGTACGAGAGCACGCCCGCCGAGCCCGCGGCCGTGCTGACCGCGCTCGGCCAGGCGTACCACAAGTGGCGCGGCACGGTGGTGGTCCGCCCCGACACCGGCCGGCTGCTGGCCGCCCGCGGCGAGACCGTCCCACTGGCCGGCCTGGACCTCACCAAGGTCACCGACACGGCGCCCGCGCCCGTCCTGGTGCCCTCCACCGCCGGCACCCGGTTGCTCACCTTCGCGCTGGTCGCCACCAAGGCCGACGGACGCGCCCTGCTGGTCGCCTCCGACAACCTGCGGCTGCCCGGCATCGCCACCCGCAAGGAACAGACCATCCAGGTCCTCGACGCCGGCGGCGCCGTCCTGGACACCACCGGCGCGGCGCTCACCGCGGACGGCGACCGCAAGCTGGTCACCGCCGCCCGCGAGCGCGCCGCCCGCCGGCACCCGGCCCCCGGCGAGACGGTCTCCGGCAGCCTGGCCGGCAGCCCGGACGCCAAGGGCGAGCGCCGGGTCGCCGGCTGGGCCGCCGTCGCCACCCCCGACGGGCACGACCCGGCCACCCCGCTCGGCCTGACCGTGGTGTCCACCAGCACCGTCGACGGCAAGCCCGGCAACCTGCGCCACCCCATGCTCGGCCTGGCCGCCGCCGGCGCCCTGATCGTCCTGGCCCTGCTGCTCGCCTGGTACCTGAACCGCAGCCTCCAGCGCCCGCTGCTGGGCCTGTTCCTGGAGTCCCGCCGGCTCACCCGCGGCGACCGGCTGGAGCAGCCGGTCCGCGGCCCGAAGCGGGGCGAGGCCGGCCGGATCGCCCGCGCCCTGGAGGAGCTGCGGCTCCAGCTCCTGGACCCGGCCCGCCCGCCGGCCGACGCCCCCGCCCGCGGGCGCCGCCCCGGCACCGCGCTGCCGCTCGCGCTCTGCGCCGTCCTGGTGCTCGGCTGGTCCGGCCCGCTGCTGTTCCTCGGCGGCAACGACCCGACCGTACGGGTGCCCACCCAGGTCGTGGCCGGTCAGCGCGACCGCACCGACACCGCCGCCGACCGGATCCGCCAGGCGCTCAACGAGGGCTACGCGGACCTGCGTTCGATCGCCCCCTCGCTCACCGAGGCGTCCGTCGGCAAGGCCGAGACCCAGCTGCGCGACACCCTCGCCGAGCACGACCGCTACCGCTCGCTCTACGTCCTCGGCGCGAACGGCGAACTCCTCGCCCACGCCGGCGAGACCCCGCACCGCACCGGTCCGCAGGCCCTCGGCCCGAGCGGCGTGCTGCTGCTCAACAGCTCCGGCAAGGAGCCCCGGATCGCCGCCCGCGCGGCCCTCACCGCCGCCCCGGCCGACGCCGAGACGGAGGGCGCACCCGAGCCCAAGGGCCCCGTCCTGGTCGGCGAGTTCAAGACCGACTTCCTCAGCGGCCTGCTGGTCCGCCCCGGCCTCGGCCGGGTCTGGCTGGTCGACGACCGGCAGCGGGTGCTCGCCGCCAACGAGGGCTACAGCTCCTTCGGCGAGCTGCCCGACGGCCGCGGCCGGACGATCCTCGACGGCGCCAAGAAGTCCGCCGCCGCCGACGTGCTCCGCGACGGCGGCGACCCGGCCCTGCTCGCCGCCGCCCCGCTCGGCGGCAACGGCAGCGTCGCCAAGCTCGGCTGGTCCGTCGTCACCGCCAACCCGGTGGCCTGGCTGCACCTCGACCAGAACCGGGCCGACCGGCGGGCGATCCTGGCCGGCATGCTCGGCCTGGCCGCCGCCGCGCTCTGCCTCGGCTGGCTGTACATCGCCGTCGGCCTGCCGCTGCGCCGCCTCGCCGCGAGCGCCGAGGCGCTGGCCGCCGGGGACCGCCGCACCGTGCTCTACCCCGTCCACCACGACGAGGTCGGCGCCGTCGCCCGCAGCCTGGAGCTGATCCGCCAGGAACTGGTGCGCGCCGAACTCGCCGAGCGCGCCGTCCGCCGCACCCCCGCAACCGCTCGCTGAGCCCCGCCCGAAGGACCTCCCGTGCTCTTCCTCTACGTCGTGCTGCTGGTGTGCTGCACCGTGCTGCTGGTGGCCGGCATCGTCGAGCAGCGCCGGCACTTCACCGCGCTGGAGCAGATCCCGACCCGGGTCCTGGTCAACGGCATCCGCGGCAAGAGCTCGATCACCCGCCTGTGCGCGGGCGCGCTGCGCGGCGGCGGGTTGGTGACGGTCGCCAAGACCACCGGCACCGCGGCCCGGTTCATCCACCCGGACGCCACCGAGGAGCCGGTCTACCGCAAGTTCGGCATCGCCAACGTGGTGGAGCAGATCGGCATCGTCCGCCGCGCCGCCACCTACCGGCCGGACGCCCTGGTGATCGAGTGCATGGCCGTCATGCCGGCGCTCCAGGAGGTCAACCAGACCAAGCTGATCCGTTCCACCATCGGCGTGCTGTGCAACGTCCGCGAGGACCACCTGGCCGAGATGGGCCCGACCCTGGACGACGTCGCGCGCTCGCTCTCCCGCTCGATGCCGGTCGGCGGGGTGTGCGTCACCGCCGAGCAGGAGCGCGCGCACATCCTGCGCGAGGAGGCGGCCAAGCGGGACTGCCGGCTGATCGTGGTGGACCCGGAGACGGTCACCGACGAGGAGCTGCGCGGGTTCAGCTGGTTCACCTTCAAGGAGAACGTGGCGATCGCCCTCGCCGTCGCCGAACTCCTCGGCGTGGAACGGCAGACCGCGCTGCAGGGCATGTGGGCGGCCCCGCCGGACCCGGGCGTGCTGTCGGTCGAGCGCTACCGCACGGCGGACGGCAAGCGGCTGCGCTTCGCCAACGTCTTCGCCGCCAACGACCCCGAGTCCACGCTGATGAACGTCCGCCAGCTGGAGGACCTCGGCGCGATCCACCGCCCGCTCAACGTGGTGATCAACTGCCGCCCGGACCGGGTCGAGCGCAACGGCCAGATGGGCCAGATCGTCCCGGACCTCGACCCGGACACGGTCTTCCTGATCGGCCACCCCACCAAGAGCGCCCGCGACGGGATCCCGGCCGGCTGGTCGGGCCGCGTCGTCGACCTCGGCGGCGACAAGCGGGACCCGGAGCGGCTCACCGCCGAGCTGCTGGCCGAACTCGGGCCGGACTCCTCGCTGGTGGCGGTCGGCAACATCCACGGCCAGGGCGAGCTGTTCCTGGAGGAGCTCGCCCGGCTCGACGCCGACGCGGCCCCGGACGGGCCGGAGACCCCGGAGTACGCGTACCACGAGCCCGAACCGCTCTACCCGGAGCCGGACTACCCCGAGCCCGCGTACGAGGCCGACCCGTACCCGTACCCGTACCCGTACCAGCACCAGCACCACTACCAGGGCCAGTACGCCGACCCGGAGCCGTACGGCGACCCGGCCACGTACGCCGACCGGCACGCCTACCCGGCCCGGGCCCCGCGCACCGAGTCGGTCTACCGCCCCGAACCGCTCCCCGACTCCTGGTACGACACCCACCACCGCACCACCGCCCCCTACGGAGACCAGCAGTGATCCCCACCGAGCTC
This sequence comes from Kitasatospora sp. NPDC096140, assembly GCF_040303045.1. Classification (NCBI taxonomy): domain Bacteria; kingdom Bacillati; phylum Actinomycetota; class Actinomycetes; order Kitasatosporales; family Streptomycetaceae; genus Kitasatospora; species Kitasatospora sp. NPDC096140. The sequence goes on along the minus strand of NZ_JBEOUW010000004.1, from coordinate 218,542 downwards.
ACCCCCGAGATCGCCGCCATCGGCATCGCGCTCGGCCTGGTCTTCTCCCTGGTCTGCTACCTGACCACCAACCTCTCCCCCGGCGGCATGATCACCCCCGGCTGGCTGGCCCTCACCCTGGTCGAGTCCCTCCAGCGGGTGGCCATCGTGATCGGCGTGACGGTGCTGACCTACCTCGCCATCCGGGTCGTCCAGAAGCTGGTGATCCTTTACGGCAAGCGGCTGTTCGCCGCCGTGGTGCTGATCGGCGTGCTGCTGCAGGCCACCGTGATGCTGGTCCTGCAGCGCGAGCTGCCCACCCTGTACGCCAACCAGACGCTCGGCTTCATCGTCCCCGGCCTGATCGCCTACCAGCTGGTCCGCCAGCCCCGGGCGGCCACCCTGATGGCCACCAGCACGGTGACGCTCGCCAACTACGTCGTCCTCACCGCCGGCGTCCTGCTCGGCGCCCTGCCCGGCACCTGATCCTGACGGGAACCCCCATGCCAGTGACCCGCAAGTCCCTGCTCAGCGGCGGCCTCGCCGTGACGCTGCTGGCCGCCAGCGGCTACCTCACCGTCCAGTTGCGGGACCGCGACCGGCAGCCGGCGGCCGGCAGCAACGCGCCGCTGATCACCGCCGCCGTGCCGTCCCCCACCGTGGACGCCGGCACCGCCAGGGCCGCCGCCCCCGCCCAGTACCGCTACGAGCGGCTGGCCGGCCCGGACCGCACGGTGGTCCGGGACGCCCGCGGCGGCGTGGTCGCCACGCTGACCGACAGCGCCCGCACCGCCGTCCTGGCCGGCCCCAGCCGCACCTTCGCCGAGCCGGGCACCACCGCCGCGACCGTGGTGACGGACAGCTGGGTCCGCCTGATGCCGCAGGCCTGGAAGCAGGGTGCCGAGCAGGAGGCCTGGTTCCGCACCTGGTTCCAGCAGGCGCTCGGCTCCACCGCCGACGACGTCCTGGCCGCGGCCGGCCAGTACGTCGCCGGGGCGCCGGCCGAGAAGGACGCCAAGGGCGTGCGCTTCAAGGGCGACGCCTCCTTCGGCCCGCTCAACCCCAACGGTTCGGTCGGCAACGACCTGCGGCTGGAGCAGACCGACTTCTTCGACTACCTCGGTGTGCCGTACACGTTCGCCGACAAGGTCACCCGGCAGCCCGACAAGACCCGCTACGGCTCCTTCGACTGCTCGGGCTTCGTCCGGATGGTCTACGGCTACCGCTCCGGCTACCCGCTGCTCTCCAAGGACGCGGCCGGACCGGGCCTGCCGCGCACCGCCAACGGCCTGGCCCGGCTCGGCCCCGGTGTCCCGGTGATCCCGCTGACCACCGCCGCCGGTTCGGAGACCACCCTGCGCCCGGCCTCGATCGACCCGCTGCAACCCGGCGACCTGGTGTTCTTCGAGATCGACGCCCGCACCGGCGCCCGCCTCGACCACACCGGCATCTACCTGGGCCTGGACACCGACGGCCACCCCCGGTACATCTCCAGCCGGGAGGAGGCGGACGGCCCGACCTTCGGCGACAAGGGCGGCACGGCACGGCTGGACGACAACGGCATGTACGCGAAGGGGCTGCGCAGCGCGAAGCGGCTCTGATCGGCCGTGTGTGTGGAAATCGACAAGGGGCGTCACCCGGACAGCCCCACCCAGCTGTGCTTTCGGGTCAACCGGGTAACGATCCGGCATGCCGCGCCGGATTTTCTACGCGCGTAGTCGATTCCCGTCTATCCTCGGACCCGTGAACGCTTCTCCTCAGTCGGTCGTCTCCACCGACCCCTATGCCGCCGCCCAGGCCGCCGCCGAGCGCCTGCGCGAGCTGACCGGTGCCGAGCGGCACGACGTCGCCCTGGTGATGGGCTCCGGCTGGGTGCCGGCCGCCGACGCCCTGGGCGAGACCGTGGCCGAGTTCCCGGTCACCGACCTGCCCGGCTTCCCCGCGCCCGCCGTCGCCGGCCACGCCGGCAAGATCCGCTCGGTGAAGATCGGCGACAAGCGCGCCCTGATCTTCCTCGGCCGCAACCACTACTACGAGGGCCACGGCGTGGCCACCGTCGTCCACGGCGTGCGCACCGCCGCCGCGGCCGGCTGCGGCATCATCGTGCTGACCAACGGCTGCGGCGGCCTGCGCCAGGGCTGGACCCCGGGTCAGCCGGTCCTGATCAGCGACCACATCAACCTGACCGCGGACTCCCCGATCGTCGGCGCCAACTTCGTCGACCTGACGGACCTGTACTCCAAGCGCCTGCGCACGCTGTGCCGCGAGGTCGACCCGACGCTGGACGAGGCCGTCTACGTCCAGTTCCGCGGCCCGCACTACGAGACCCCGGCCGAGGTCAACATGGCCCGGGTGATCGGCGGCGAGCTGGTCGGCATGTCCACCACGCTGGAGGCCATCGCCGCCCGCGAGGCCGGCTCCGAGGTGCTCGGCATCTCCCTGGTCACCAACCTGGCCGCCGGCATGACCGGCGAGCCGCTCAACCACGAAGAGGTGCTGGAGGCCGGCAAGGCCTCCGCCGAGCGCATGGGCGAGCTGCTGGCGAAGGTCCTTGAGCGGATCTGACGCCCACCAGGCGCAGAATCATGAGTGACGGGGCCCGCAGGCGGTCGTGATCCGCTGATCACACCCGCCTGCGGGCCCCGTCCGCATGTGCACACCTCTTCTCCCTTCGCGCGGAACCATCCGGCCGACACACCGACGCACTTCCCGATGGAGCAGGCACTATGACGCAGGCACCCACCACCGACCTCCTCGCCCGGGCCCGGACCTGGCTGGCCGAGGACCCCGACCCGCAGACCCGCGAGGAACTCGGCGCGCTGCTGGCCCGCGCCGAGGGCCCGGAGGCCGAGTCGGACAGCAAGCTCGCCTGGGCGGAGCTGGCCGAGCGCTTCGCCGACCGCCTCCAGTTCGGCACCGCCGGCCTGCGCGGCGAACTCGGTGCCGGCCCGATGCGGATGAACCGCGCCGTGGTGATCCGGGCCGCCGCCGGCCTGGTCTCCTACGTCAAGCAGCAGGGCCTGGGCGACCTCGTCGTCATCGGCTACGACGCCCGCCACAAGTCGTACGACTTCGCCCGCGACACCGCCGCCGTGGTGGTCGGCGCCGGCCTGCGCGCCGCGCTGCTGCCGCGCCCGCTGCCGACCCCGGTCCTCGCGTTCGCCGTCCGCCACCTGGGCGCGGCCGCCGGCGTCACCGTCACGGCCAGCCACAACCCGCCGCAGGACAACGGCTACAAGGTCTACCTGGGCGACGGCTCGCAGATCGTGCCGCCGGCCGACGCCGGGATCGCCGCCGAGATCGACGCGATCGGCTCGCTGGACGACGTCCCGCGCGCCGAGGACGGCTGGGAGGTGCTCGGCGAGGACGTCGTCGAGGCCTACCTGGCCCGCGCCGTGTCCATCGTGGACCCGCACAGCCCGCGCGATCTGGACGTCGTCTACACCCCGATGCACGGCGTCGGCCGCGACACCCTGGTCGCCGCCTTCCGGCAGGCCGGCTTCCCCGCGCCCACCGTCGTCGCCGAGCAGGCCGAGCCCGACCCGGACTTCCCGACCGTGGTCTTCCCCAACCCGGAGGAGCCGGGGGCGATGGACCTCGCCTTCCGCACCGCCGCCTCGGTCGGCCCGGACATCGTGATCGCCAACGACCCGGACGCCGACCGCTGCGCGGTGGCCGTGCCCACCAACGGCAACGCGGCCGGCAGCGGCAGCGACGCCGTCGGCTGGCGGATGCTGCGCGGCGACGAGGTCGGCGCGCTGCTCGGCTCGGCCCTGGTCGCGAAGAAGGCCGAGGGCACCTTCGCCACCACCATCGTCTCCGCCACGCTGCTCGGCCGGATCGCCGAGGCGGCGGGTCTGGGCTACGCCGAGACGCTGACCGGCTTCAAGTGGATCTCCCGCGCCGAGGGCCTGCGCTACGGCTACGAGGAGGCGCTCGGCTACTGCGTCGACCCGCAGGGCGTCCGCGACAAGGACGGCATCACCGCCGCCCTGCTGGTCGCCGAGCTCGCCGCCACCCTCAAGAAGTCCGGCCGCACCCTGTCCGACCTGCTGGACGACCTGGCGCTGGAGCACGGCCTGCACGCCACCGACCAGCTGTCCGTGCGGGTCCAGGACCTCTCGCTGATCGCCGACGCCATGCGCCGCCTGCGCGAGCAGCCGCCGACCGTCCTGGCCGGCCTGACCGTCACCCGCGCCGACGACCTCGCGGCCGGCTCGGCCGAGCTGCCGCCCACCGACGGCCTGCGCTACTACCTGGCGGGCGAGGCCGTCCGCTCGGCCCGCATCGTGGTCCGCCCCTCCGGCACCGAGCCCAAGATCAAGTGCTACCTGGAGGTCGTCCTCCCGGTCGGCTCGGCCGCCGACCTCGCCGCCACCCGGGAGCGCGCCGCCGGCCTGCTCGCCGGCATCAAGCAGGACCTCGCCGCAGCCGCCGGCATCTGATCGCGGCACACGCGAACGGGCCCACCGGTCGACCGACCGGCGGGCCCGTCGTCGTACGGGGGTGCGGGCTCTGGCCGCTCGGGGGTGCGGGCTCAGGCCGCGATGACCGCGACCAGCGCCACCAGGCCGACCAGGGCGGGGGCGATCACCCACCAGCACCAGCGCACCTCGATCGGGCCGGCGGCCTCGGGCCGGCGGGCGTTGCGCTCGGCCATCTGGGTCAGCACGTCGGTCACCTGGTCGGACCAGGCGCGGGTGGGGTCCGGGGAGCCCTGGACGACCGGGTTGGTCCGGCTCGCGAGGCCCATCCCCAGTCCGGTCCGGGAGGCGTGCTCGGCGTTGCTGCGGCTCTGGGCGCGGTTCGCGCGCTTGCGCTGGCGCAGCGACACCGGCACCGCCCAGACCTGGTACTTCTTGTCGCCCGCGAGCAGTTCGACCGAGTACCCGGCGCGCAGCGCGTCCACCGAGGCCCACGGCGCGGTGATGGTCCGCCACGGGTTGCGCACCACCAGCCGGCTGCTCGACGCGCGCACCACCGGGCGCAGCGTGTAGGCGATCACCGGGAAGGCGAACACCGGGAGGGCGGCGAGGGCGACGTACGGGGTCTTCCCGGTACCGGTCACCGCCGCGTCGCCGATCAGCCAGGTGGCGAGGGCGAGCAGGAACACGCCGGAGATCACGCCGGGGACGGAGCGGTACACGCGGTCCGCGTACTCGGGTTCCCCGTCGGGGGCGGCCGGGCCCCGGTGGGGCGTACCGTCGGAATCGGTCATGGCGTCGATTCTGCCCCATGCCCCGTGCGCCGAGGTCTCGGTCCGGCCACGAAAGGTGGCCGCTCTGGCGCACTACTACGCGCGTAGATATGCTGGTCTGGTGACTATGTCCACTGTTGCAGCCAATGCCCTCGGCGTTGCGGGCAGCGGCCTTCAGGACGTTGCGGCGTCCGAGGCCTCGCTCCGCCGCTTTCTGCACGGCCTGCCCGGCGTCGACCAGGTCGGCCTGGAGGCGCGTGCCGCCACCCTCGGTACCCGCTCGATCAAGACCACGGCGAAGGCGTACGCCATCGACCTGGCGATCTCCATGATCGACCTGACCACGCTGGAAGGCGCGGACACGGTCGGCAAGGTGCGCGCGCTGTGCGCGAAGGGCAGGACCCCCGACCCGACCGACCCGAGCACCCCGCGCGTCGCCGCCATCTGTGTCTACCCGGACATGGTCGCCACCGCGAAGGACGCCCTGCGGGGCACCGACATCCAGGTCGCCTCGGTGGCCACCGCCTTCCCGGCCGGCCGTGCCGCCCTCCCGGTCAAGCTCGCCGACACCGCCGACGCGGTCGCCGCGGGCGCCGACGAGATCGACATGGTGATCGACCGCGGCGCCTTCCTCTCGGGCCGCTACTTCGACGTCTACAACGAGATCGTCGCCGTCAAGGAGGCGTGCAAGCGCGCCGACGGCAGCTACGCCCACCTCAAGGTGATCTTCGAGACCGGCGAGCTGCAGACCTACGACAACGTCCGCCGGGTGTCCTGGCTGGCGATGCTGGCCGGCGCCGACTTCATCAAGACCTCCACCGGCAAGGTCGCCGTCAACGCGACCCCGCCGGTCACCCTGCTGATGCTGGAGGCGGTCCGCGACTTCCGCGCGGCCACCGGCGTCCAGGTCGGCGTGAAGCCCGCGGGCGGCATCAAGACCACCAAGGACGCCATGAAGTACCTGGTGATGGTCAACGAGACGCTCGGCGACGACTGGCTGACCCCGCACTGGTTCCGCTTCGGCGCCTCCAGCCTGCTCAACGACCTGCTGATGCAGCGCCAGAAGCTGGCCACCGGCCGCTACTCCGGCCCCGACTACGTGACGGTGGACTGATCACCATGGCCAAGAAGAAGAACATCGAGGAGCCCACGGCCAAGCCCGCCGGCGGCCTCTTCACGTACGCTCCGGCCCCCGAGTCCCCCGCCGCCGCGGGCGACATCGCCACCTCCTACGGCCACTTCATCGGCGGCGAGTTCGTCGACTCCTCCGGCAGCGAGGCCCTGAAGACCGTCAACCCGGCCACCGAGCAGGTGCTCGCCGAGTTCGCCCAGGGCACCGACGAGGACGTGGACCGCGCGGTCGCCGCCGCCCGCAAGGCCTTCGCCGACTGGTCGGCGCTGCCGGGCAGCGAGCGCGCCAAGTACCTCTTCCGGATCGCCCGGATCATCCAGGAGCGCGGCCGCGAGCTGGCCGTGCTGGAGTCGATCGACAACGGCAAGCCGATCCGCGAGACCCGCGACTTCGACATCCCGACCGTCGCCGCCTGGTTCTTCTACTACGCGGGCTGGGCGGACAAGCTGGACTACGCGGGCTTCGGCCGCAACCCGCGCCCGCTGGGCGTGGCCGGTCAGGTCATCCCGTGGAACTTCCCGCTGATGATGCTGGCCTGGAAGATCGCGCCCGCGCTGGCGACCGGCAACACGGTCGTCCTGAAGCCGGCCGAGACCACCCCGCTGACCGCGCTGCGCTTCGCCGAGATCTGCCGCCAGGCCGGTCTGCCGAAGGGCGTCGTCAACATCGTCACCGGTGACGGCCGCACCGGCGCCGCGCTGACCGCCCACCCGGACGTCAACAAGGTCGCCTTCACCGGCTCCACCCCGGTCGGCCGGGCGATCGCCAAGCAGCTGGCCGGCAGCCGCAAGAAGCTGTCGCTGGAGCTGGGCGGCAAGGCCGCCAACATCGTCTTCGACGACGCGCCGATCGACCAGGCGGTCGAGGGCATCGTCAACGGCATCTTCTTCAACCAGGGCCACGTCTGCTGCGCGGGCTCGCGCCTGCTGGTCCAGGAGTCGATCCAGGACGAGCTGCTGGACGCCCTGAAGCGCCGGATGTCCACCCTGCGGGTCGGCGACCCGCTGGACAAGAACACCGACATCGGCGCCATCAACTCGGCCGCGCAGCTGGCCCGGATCACCGAGCTGACCGACGCCGGCGAGGCCGAGGGCGCGGACCGCTGGTCCCCCGAGTGCGAACTCCCGGGCAACGGCTTCTGGTTCAAGCCGACCATCTTCACCGGCGTCAGCCAGGCCCACCGGATCGCCCAGGAGGAGATCTTCGGCCCGGTCCTGTCGGTGCTGTCCTTCCGCACCCCCGACGAGGCGGTCGCGAAGGCCAACAACACCCCGTTCGGCCTCTCCGCCGGCATCTGGACGGAGAAGGGCTCGCGCATCCTCTGGACGGCGAACCGGCTCAAGGCCGGCGTGGTCTGGGCCAACACCTTCAACAAGTTCGACCCGACCTCGCCGTTCGGCGGCTACAAGGAGTCGGGCTACGGCCGCGAGGGTGGCCGCCACGGTCTGGAGCCCTACCTGAATGTCGAGGCCTGAGATGTCTGACACGACCTTCGCGCGTCTTGACGTCCTCAAGACCTACAAGCTGTACGTCGGCGGGAAGTTCCCGCGGTCCGAGAGCGGGCGGGTGTACGAGGTGACGGACTCGAAGGGCGACTGGCTCGCCAACGCCCCGCTGGGCACCCGCAAGGACACCCGGGACGCCGTCCTGGCCGCCCGTGCCGCGGTCAAGGGCTGGGCCGGCACCACCGCGTACAACCGCGGCCAGGTGCTGTACCGGGTGGCCGAGATGCTGCAGGGCCGCCGCGAGCAGTTCGCCGCCGAGGTCGCCCTCTCCGAGGGCATCGGCCCGAAGAAGGCCGCCGCGCTGGTGGACGCCGCGATCGACCGCTGGGTCTGGTACGCGGGCTGGACCGACAAGGTCGCCCAGATCTCGGGCGGCGCCAACCCGGTCGCCGGTCCGTACTTCAACCTGTCGACCCCGGAGCCGACCGGCGTGGTCGGGATCGTCGCGCCGCAGGCCGGCTACGGGCACTCGCTGCTCGGCCTGGTCTCGGTGATCGCCCCGGCGATCGCCACCGGCAACACGGTCGTGGTCGCGGCCGCCGCGGACGCCCCGCTGCCCGCGCTGTCGCTGGGCGAGGTGCTCGCCACCTCGGACGTCCCGGGCGGCGTGGTCAACATCATCTCGGGCCGGACCGCCGACATCGCCCCGACCCTGGCCTCGCACCAGGACGTCAACGCGCTGGACCTCACCGGGGCCATCGCCTCCGACGGCCCCGGCGCGGCGCAGGCGCTGGAAGCGTCCGCCGCGGATACCCTGAAGCGGGTGGTCCGTCCGGAGCTGGACCCGTTCGCCCAGGACTGGACCAATGCGCCCGGTACGGAGCGGCTACTCTCCTTCCTGGAGACGAAGACGGTCTGGCACCCGATGGGTATCTGACCCACCCCGCCCCTCGGGGCGACAACTCCACAGACTGGCCGTCCCCAGTGCCCTCTCCCCCCCAGGGCCCGGACGGTCATTGGACGGACCCGCGCCTCTCCCCCCCCTGGCGCGGGTCCGTCGGTGTTCCGGCACCCCTCCGCCGCCGTTCCGTCGACTTTCGTCACCCGCGCCGCCGACTTTCGGCGCTCCCGCGCACCCGTCCGGTCCGGCGAGGATCGCGGTGACGGGGCGATCGAGGGGGCGCATGGGCGAGTTCATCGGCGAGCTGACGGCACTGTTCGCGGACGGCCTGTACCGCAGGTACCACGTGGCCCGCACCACGCGCCGGCTCGCCGCCGGGCGGCCCGTCCGGGTGCCCTGCTCGGCGCGCACCGGCCGACGGACCGAGTACGTCAACGGCACCCTGCACCTCACGCCCGGGGCCGACACCGCGGCCTTCGTCCCGCGCGGCGCCGACCGGCTCGAACTGCCCACCGGGGGAACCTTCCACGAGCCCGAGCCCGACACCTGGCACAGCCAGGACTGGGCCGCCACCGCCTATCTGCCGCCCGGTGCCGAGGATCCGGTCCACCTCCAGGTCGACAGCCGCTACCTGCCGGTGGTCCACGTCGCCCTCGCCGGCCCGAAGTCGCAGCAGAAGGTCTGAACCGACCGGTTTCGGCAACGGGCCGGGATGCGTCAGACTGGTGTCCCGTGAGTGACTCCCCCATGAACCCCGCACCGGCCGCGCATGCCCGGGTGATCCTGCTCTCCGGACCCTCCGGGTCGGGGAAGTCCTCGCTCGCCGAGCGCAGCGGACTGCCCGTGCTCCAGCTCGACGACTTCTACAAGGACGGGGACGACCCCACGCTGCCGCGGCTGCCGGACGGCGCCGTCGACTGGGACTCCCCGCTGGCCTGGCACCGCGGCCAGGCCGTCGCCGCCATCCGCGCCCTGTACGAGCGCGGCCGCACGGACGTCCCGGTGTACTCGATCCCGGACAACGGCCGGGTCGGCACCCGCACCCTGGACCTGGACGGCGCCGGCGCGTTCATCGCGGAGGGCATCTTCGCCGCCGAGATCACCACCGAGTGCGCCGAGGAGGGCCTGCTCGGCGACGCCCTGTGCCTGCGCAACGGCGCGCTCACCACGGCCTGGCGCCGGCTGCGCCGGGACGTCCGGGAGGGCCGCAAGTCGCTGCCGGTGCTGCTGCGCCGCGGCTTCCGGCTGATGCGGGCCGAGCGGTCCATCGTCGGACGGCAGGTCGCCCTCGGCTCGTACGCCTGCGCCGGACCGGAGGCCGAGCGGCGGATCCGCACCGCGGCCCGGCCGGCCGAGCTCTCCGCCGCCTGAGCCGGCCCGCAGCCGCCGCGGCGGCACGGACAGCACGACGACGGGCCCGGTGCGTCTCCCCCGCACCGGGCCCGTCGCCTTTCCGAACGGTCCTCGGCTCCCCCACGGACATGCTCCCCCGAGCCGCTGTCCCCGGACCGTGACCGTCCGATTCCCGTCCCCCGACGGGAGTCCTCGTTACGCGACCAGCTCGCCGAACGCCCGGACGGTGTCGCCCGACTTGTTCAGGTGCTCGTCGTCGCGCAGCCGGCGCAGGGCGCGCCAGATGCTGCTCTTGACGGTGCCGACGCTGATCCCCAGCACGTCGGCGATCTCCGGGTCCGTCTTGCCCTCGTAGTACCGCAGCACCAGCATGGTGCGCTGGTTCTCCGGCAGCTTCGCCAGCGCCTGCCAGAGCACGGTGCGCAGCTCGGTGCCGCCCATCGCGTCGGTGTCGCCGGCCGTCTCCGGCAGCTCCTCGGTCGGGTACTCGTTGACCTTGCGGCGCCGCCAGGCGGAGATGTGCAGGTTGGTCATGGTGCGGCGGAGGTAACCCCCGACCGCGGCCTTGTCGGTGATCCGGCCCCAGGCCCGGTAGGTGCTGAAGAGCGCGCTCTGCAGCAGGTCCTCGGCCTCGTAGCGGTCACCGGTGAGGTGGTACGCCGTGGCGTACAGGGAGGCGCGGCGCTCGCGCACGTACGCGGTGAACTCCGTGATGTGGTCCTCCGCGGCGGCCGAGTGCTCCCCCTGCGCGCCTCCCTGTCCGGCCTCGGTGGTGCGGGCCGCGGCGGGGTTCAACCGCAGCAGCGTCGCACCGGCGGCCTCGCGACCCGCCGACTCCCCCGAGCCGACCGTCCGCAGACCGTTCCCCCCGGCCCCCCGGTTCCCCCCGGGGGCCTCCGTGCCCTCGACGCGGACGGGGAGGATCCCCCGCAGCGTCAGGGTGGTGCCGGAGTCGACCGAACTCCCCAGTCGGCCGATCCCGTACAGCTCCCCCGTCCTGCCTCCGCCGCTCACCCGGCGGGCGACAGGGTTTCCACCGGTGCTGTGCGCGCACCCCCGTACGGTCACGGCACCGGAGTTCTCGTCGGTCCTGACCTCGTACCGGGTCCGGTGGGTGGTCGCTGACGAACGCGCGGTGCGGACAGCCGGGTTGGTCCGGGTCTGAAGCATGGCGGTCATCGTGCGCCCCCTTGGATCGGTACGAGCGGTTCCGGTAGCCGCCCTCCAGCCGGCCTTCCGGCCCGCTGTCCTGCGGCGACATGGAAAATCCTGCCCGCCGGTTGTGATGGCGCTGTCCGCCGACTGTCACAGGGGTGTCACAGGCGGGGGCCTTTCGTCCCGGTCCGCCTCCCTCCGTACCGGACGCCGGTGGCGGTCCTTCCGGTTCCCGTACGGTCCGTGAGCGGTCCGGGGGGTGATTCGGGGCTGCGGGTGGGCCAAAATGGGGCCGTGCCTTTCCTCCTACTCATCGAGGACGACGACGCCATCCGGACCGGCCTCGAACTCGCCCTCACCCGCCAGGGCCACCGCGTGGCCACCGCCGCCTCCGGTGAGGACGGTCTGAGGCTCTTCAAGGAGCAGCGGCCCGACCTGATCGTGCTGGACGTCATGTTGCCCGGGATCGACGGCTTCGAGGTGTGCCGCCGGATCCGGCGCACCGACCAGCTGCCGATCATCCTGCTGACCGCACGCTCGGACGACATCGACGTGGTGGTGGGCCTGGAGTCCGGCGCGGACGACTACGTGGTCAAACCGGTGCAGCCACGCGTGCTGGACGCCCGGATCCGGGCGGTGCTGCGGCGCGGCGAGCGGGAGAGTTCGGACTCCTCCGCGTACGGCACCGTGGTGATCGACCGCGCGGCGATGACCGTCACCAAGGACGGACAGGACCTCCAGCTCACCCCGACCGAGCTGCGGCTGCTGCTGGAGCTCAGCCGCCGCCCCGGGCAGGCGCTCTCCCGCCAGCAGCTGCTGCGGCTGGTCTGGGAGCACGACTACCTCGGCGACTCGCGCCTGGTGGACGCCTGCGTGCAGCGGCTGCGGGCCAAGGTCGAGGACGTGCCGTCCGCGCCGACGCTGATCCGCACCGTGCGCGGGGTGGGCTACCGGCTGGACCCGCCGGCCTGAGCCCTCCCCTCCCCCTGCCCTCCGACCGCTGACCTCCCGTATCACGACAGGCTCTTGTGACTGACCATCAGACGACTGCCCGGCGTTTCCCGGCGGGCCGGTGGCGACGGCTGCGCTCCCTGCGCGTACGGCTGATCGCGGTGTTCGCGGCGGTCGCGCTGCTCGCCGCCGTTTCGGCCTCCGGCATCGCGTACTGGCTGAACCGCGACGCGGTGCTCAAGCGTGCCCAGGACACCGCGCTGAACGACTTCCGGGTCTCGCTCAGCCGCAACGTCTCCGAGCTGCCGCTGAACGCGGCCTGCCCGGAGCTGGCCACGCTGGCCTCCAACGTGGCCAGCTCCGGCCTCAGTTACGACGTGGTGGTGGTCGACCCGGCGCACCCGGAGTGCCCCTCGGCCTCCTCCGACCCGACGCGCTTCACGCTGGCCGACGTGCCGGCCGCGCTGCAGTCCACGGTCGCCAAGCCGCGCGAGGTCACCGAGAGCAACCCGTACCCGTACCACCTGTACTGGCAGCGGCAGAACCTGGAGGGCCGGCCGTTCGTGATCGGCGGCACCAAGGTGGTGCCGAACGGCCCGACGGCGTACATGTTCAAGTCGCTGGAGAACGAGCGGGCCGACCTGAACACGCTGGGCTGGTCGCTGGCGATCGCCACCCTGCTCGCGCTGATCGGCTCGGCGCTGCTCGCCCAGGCCGCCTCGGCCACCGTGCTGCGGCCGGTCAAGCGGCTCGGCGACGCGGCCCGGCGGCTCGGCGAGGGGCACCTGGACACCCGGCTCGAAGTCGACGGCGCGGACGAACTCGCCGATCTGGCGCGGACCTTCAACCGGACCGCGGAGCAGCTCCACGAGCAGGTCGAGGAGCTGAGCGCGCGCGAGGCGCAGAGCCGGCGGTTCGTCGCCGACATGTCGCACGAGCTGCGCACCCCGCTGACCGCGATGACCGCCGTCACCGACATCCTGGAGGACGAGGCCGAGTCGCTGGACCCGATGATCGAGCCGGCCGTCCGGCTGGTGGTCAGCGAGACCCGGCGGCTGTCCGACCTGGTGGAGAACCTGATGGAGGTGACCCGCTTCGACGCCGGCACCGCCAAGCTGGTCGCCGACGAGATGGACATCTCCGACCTGATCATGTCCTGCATCGACGGGCGTGCCTGGTACGACGCGGTCGAGGTGGACGCCCCGCGCGGCATCCTGGCCGTGGTCGACCCGCGCCGGCTCGACGTGGTCTTCGCCAACCTGATCGGCAACGCGCTCAAGCACGGCGGCTCGCCGGTGCGGGTCAGGGTCCGGCAGTCCGAGGACTCGGTGGTGGTCGAGGTCAGCGACAGCGGCCCGGGCATCCCGGAGGACGTGCTGCCGCACGTCTTCGACCGCTTCTACAAGGCGGACCGGGGGCGGGCCCGCTCGGAGGGCAGCGGCCTGGGGCTGTCGATCGCGATGGCCAACGCGCAGATACACGGGGGGACGATCACGGCGGCGAACGGGGAGGTCGGCGCGGTGTTCACCCTGACACTGCCGCTGACGCCACCGCCTCCGCCGTCCGCGGGCGGGGCCGAGAACGGCCCCGCGCGCGACGCCGTCGAGGACAAGGACGCCACGTGACCGCCCCCACCCGCACCGCCCTGCGCCGCACCGCCGGCGCGCTGCTCCTGCTCGCGCTGGCCTCCGGCTGCGGCATCCGGCCGACCGCCGTACCGGTCGACGCCGGCGCCCCGGCCAGCCGGACGGCGTGCCCGACCACCCCGCACATACCCACCGCGCTGGCCACCCCGACCGGCCCCGCACCGGCCGTGACCGCGGCCCGCGGCGCCGCCAAGGGCGCCGCGAGCCCGAGCCCGTCGCCCACGCCGGTGGTGCCCGGCAGCCCGCCGCCGGACAACGCGTTCAGCGCCGTGCCGACGGCCTCGCCCTGCAAGTAGCGGAGGGCGCCGGGGGCGCGTTCGGGAATGTTCACGCCCGACGTGGAACCGCCGCGCCACCGGCTCACGTCCTTCCCCCCGTGCAGCGACATGGCACCAGGACACGCGAGGAGCGTTCCGGCGCGGGGACCGAGAGCAGCCCGGCGGCGGCCGTCCACCGTTCCCTCCGGCCGGCCGGACTGACGGGCCTGGCCCTGTACCTGGCGCTGGTGCTCTGGGTGGTGCTGAGACCGCTTCCGGTGGCGTGGGTGTACGACGCCAACCTGACGCCGCTGGCCTCGCTGCGCTCCTCCACCGGCTGGCAGGTGGTCGGCGAGCTGCTGCTGCTGGCCCCGCTCGGCGTCCTGCTGCCGCTGGCCGGCGGGCGCCTGCGGGCCCCCTGGCTGCCGTCCTTCCTGCGCACCACCGGCGTCTCCGCGCTGCTGGCGACCGGGCTGGAGTTCCTGTCCTCCTGGACGCCGGGGCACGTCCTCAACGTGGACCACATCCTGTTCGCCGTGATCGGTGTGGCCACCACGCACGTCGCGCTGGTCCCCGGCCTGCGCCACCTGCTCCGGGAGCGTCGGCCGCGGGCGCCCCGGGTGTCCGTCCTGGCCGTCCCGCCGGTGACCGCCGTCGGCCGGGTGGCCGCCGTCGCGCCCGCCCCCCGGCCGTCCGTCGCCCGTCCGCGCGCCTACGCGGAGCCGACGCCGCCCGTCCGCTGAACCGGCGCCACCCGACCGCCAACCTCGACCAGCCCGCCCGGGCGCAACCCGGTCAGCAGCTGCGAGCCCCGGCCCTGGGTCACGGTCAGCGCCCGGCCGAGCCGCGCGGTCAGCAGCAGGGCGGCCGCCCCGGTCGCCTCGTCCTCGTCGATCCCGTCGCCGCGCCCGGGGAAGGCCCGCGCCCGGACGCTGCCGGCCGCCTCGTCCTGCCAGGCCCAGGCGTAGATCCACTCCCCCGGCGGCGGCACCTCCAGCGCCTCCACCTCGGCCACCGATCCGTACTGCCGCAGCGTCCGCGGCGGGGCCCACTGCGGCCGGGCCTCGATCCGGGTCACCCCGTCCGCGCGCCGCACGCCCACCACGCCGGCGGCCGTGACCAGCCGGTCCACCCCGAGCAGCCAGGCGGCGCCCACGCACGGGTGCCCGGCGAACGGCAGACGCAGCGTCGGGGTGAAGATGTCGATCTCCCCGCGCTCCGGGTCGTCGACGAACACCGTCTCACTGAAGCCGAGTTCGTGCGCGATCCGCTGCCGGTCGGCGCGCTCCGGGACGGCGGCGCCGTCCCGCACCACACCGAGCTCGTTCCCGTACCGGCCGTCAGGTCCGCAAAAGACCCGCAGCACCTCATACTCAGTCATTTCCCACCTCGTCAATTGCCGCTCCGGCAGAGCGCAACGACACCGTGACGTAAAGGCCGCGACGAATGTCAGCCGCCTCCAGTACTGTGCGCTCTCGTCCCCAAACGGTTCCGCCGTTGTTTCTTCCCTCCCACAGGAAACCCCCCTTGAACAATCTCGACTTCAGCGCCGAACCGCTGTTCTCCTGGTACGTCGTCCTGCTGGCGCTCAGCGGCGTCCTCATGCTGCTCCTCGGGGCCTTCGCCGGCGGGCTGAAGGTCGGCCTGCGGATCCTCAACGTCGTGGTCGCCCTCGGTTTCCTGGGGTACGCCTACTACCTCGCGTTCGTCTTCGAGGGCGGCACGTACTACATCTTCTTCAAGGTGTTCATCCTGCCGGTCGCGCTGATCGCCGGTTCCGTGAAGGCGATCGTCGAGCGCAGCAACGCCAAGAACCAGCCGGCCCCGCAGGCGCCGTACAACCCGAACGCGCCGCAGGCGCCGTTCAACCCCAACGCGCCGCAGGCCCCGTTCAACCCCAACGCCCCGCAGCCGGGCGCGCCGCAGGCCGCCACGCCGTACCCGCCGGGCGTCCCGCCGCAGCCGGTGGCGGACAACCCGTACGCGCAGCCCGCGCCGCCGGCCCAGCCGCCGCACCCGGCCGGCTGATCCGGACGCACCCGTCGTACGAACGCCGGAAGGCCCGTCCGTCACCGCTCTGCAGCGGGTGACGGACGGGCCTTCCGGCGTCTGCGGGGTCGCTCCCCGGTGCCGCCCGTGGGCGGCCCTACCCGTTCCTGCGGCGGCGCGCCACGACCAGGGTGCCCACCCCGAGGGCTATCGCGACCGCACCGGTGATCGCCATCGGCGCGGAGCTGGGGCCGCCGCCGGTGGAGGCCAGCCGGGTCTCCGGGGTCGGCGCCGCGGCGGTGACCACCTGCGGGAGGCCGGCCGCCGGGCTCGGCGCCGCGCTGGTGGTCTGGACGACCGGGACGACCGCGACGGCGGACGGCGCCGACGCGGTCGGCGTCGGGGTGGCCGACGCGGTGGGCACCGGCGTCGCGGTGGAGCTCGGCGCGGCCACGATCATGAAGTCGGCCTTCGGGCTGGACGCCTCGCTCCCGCTCTCGCCCTCGCCGGGCAGGCTGCCCGCGAGGGCCGCCAGGGACTGGGCCATGGCCGGGGTGTCCCTGGTGAAGGACAGCCGGACGTCGATCGTCCGGGTCTCGCCCTTCGCCAGCGCCATCACGTCGGCGCTCTTGTCACCGGTGCGCAGCCCCAGGTAGAGCCAGCCGGGGTGCTCCGAGCTGCCTGCCGGGGTCCCCTCCAGCCAGGCCCCGCCGGCCGTCCTGAACTCGAACCTGACGGTCTCGGAGGGGAGCTCGGTCGCCCCCCGGAAGACGATCGCGGGCAGGATGCGGAGGTCCTTGCCGCTGGTGTTGGCGAAGACCAGCCTGAACGCCTTCGCCTCGCCACCCGCCGTGAAGGCGGCGGGCACGCCGTCGAGCCTGACGTCCGCCGTGGCGGCGGGCCTGGGCGCCGCGGTCGTCGGCGTGACCGCCGGGGCGATGACCAGGTCCGAGAAGCCGATCGCGGAGGAGACCCGCTGCTCCGGCGGCAGGGCGGGGTCCGAGACGACGGCGCTGAACCCGGGCGTCACCCGGCCCGCCGGGGTGTCGGCGGCGACGGTGAGCCGCAGCCGGTAGACGGCCTCGGTACCGGGCGCCAGGTGCAGCTGCGCGGGCTGGTCGAGGTCCCAGAGGCCGCCGCTGTTCGTGGCCCGCACCTTGGCGTCCTGCCACTGCGTGCCGTCGGGCGACCGGTACTGCAGCGTGAACTGGCTCGGCTTGGTGGCGGTACCGGTGTCCCCGATGACGACGGAGGACGCGGGCACGTCCATCTGGTGGTCGGCGGTGTTCCTGAGCGTCACGGTGAACTCCACCGGCGCGGCGCCCGCCTTGACGGTGCCGGGCAGGCCGCCGAGGGCGACGGTGACCGGCGAGGGCTGGGCCTGGGCGCCCTGGGTGGCCGCGACGGCCCCCGGGGCGGCGAGGACGGCCGGGGCCTCGACGACGGCCAGGCCGGAGGCCAGGGTGACGGCGGCGGTCGCGGCCAGGAAGCTGCGCTGTGGAATGCGCAATGTCAACCTCACGAGAGAATTCGGACAGAGCCCAACAGAACGTGAAATCGCTTGCGTGAGAGGCCATTTCCTGGCGATGGCGCGCCGATGTTCCGCCCCCCGGCCAACAGCGACTGCGGCATCATATCGAGCCCATTCCACGGGCCCGCGGCGGGAGGTCACGGGGCATTCGGCCCGGGCCGGAGGGTGGTGGTCCTCAGGGTCACCCTGAGGACGACCCCGACGTCCGGCTACGCCTCCCCGGTGAACGTTCGGGGTGCGGAATCACCTGCCGGGCTGAGGCTTTCGCGCCGGCGACGGCGGAGCATGGAAGTACGCCCGCCGGACCGGCCGGACCGGGTCGCACCGTGCGGACCAGATCAGGAGTACACCATGAGCGCGCGCCTTGCCCGTCCCCGCCACAACCGCGTCATCGCCGGCGTCTGCGCCGGGATCGCCGCCCGCTTCGGGCTGACCCCGGGGACCGTCCGGCTGATCTTCCTGCTGTCCTGCCTGCTGCCCGGCCCGCAGTTCCTGCTCTACCTCGCCCTCTGGCTGCTCCTCCCCCAGGAGCCGTGAGCCGTCGGCCGCGAGCCGCGAGCCGCACGCTGTGAGCCGTGAGCCGTCGCGGCGGAACGCGGACGGGCCGCCCGCCCCGGTGCTCCGGGGCGGGCGGCCCGTCCGCGTGTCGGCGGCTGCGGAATCAGCCGCCCAGGCCCGGCAGGCCCGGAAGGGCGCCGGTCAGCCCGCCGAGGGGGGTCTTGTCGAGACCCGGGACGGAGGGAACGGCGGCGCGCTGCTGGGTGACGCCGGCGAGCGGGGCCTCGGCGGCCGGGGCGGCGTGGCCGACGCTCGGGGCGAGGGTGCCCAGCGTGCCGGTGACCTTGTCGCCGCCGGGCAGCTTGGCGGCGGTGTCGGTGACCGCCCCGGTCACCGCGGGGTTCGTCACCGCGCCGGTGGGCAGCCCGAGGCCGCCGGGCGCCGGGGCGGCGTCGGCGAAGGCGGTGCCGGCGCCGACCGCCGCGATGGCGATGCCGAGCGCCGCGGTGCCGGCGGCCTTGAGAGCCTGCTTCATGGTTCGTCCCCTTGGGTCCTCGTCGGAGGCCGACGACGCGTACGGCTTCCGGCGGACGGGAGGCCGCCACCGTGCCTGGTCGGCAATGACTGGCACACCGTAGTGAGCCGGTCGCGCGAGAACCAAGGAGCGTTCACTCACCCGAGTGAGTAGTCGGATGAACGCCAACTTCCTTGCGGAAGAAGGCCGTTCATCCGACCGAAAGGAGCGCGTCAGCGCTACGGCTCAGTTGCCGCCGGTGCCCGCGCTGAACAGCCACTCGGCCTTCAGCTCGGCGTAGCCCGGCTTGATCACGTCGTTGATCATCGCCAGTCGCTCGTCGAAGGGCAGGAACGCGGACTTCATGGCGTTCACGGTGAACCACTCCATGTCGCCCAGGGTGTAGCCGAAGGCCTCGACCAGGTGCCCGAACTCCTGGCTCATGCTGGTGCCGCTCATGAGCCGGTTGTCGGTGTTCACCGTGACCCGGAACTTCAGCCGGCTGAGCAGCCCGATCGGGTGCTCGGCGTACGAGGTGGCCGCCGCGGTCTGGAGGTTGGAGGTGGGGCACATCTCCAGCGGGATGCGCTTGTCGCGCACGTACGCGGCCAGCCGGCCGAGCTCGACGCTGCCGTCCTCGTTCACCGTGATGTCGTCGACGATCCGCACGCCGTGGCCGAGCCGGTCGGCGCCGCAGCACTGCAGGGCCTCCCAGATCGACGGCAGGCCGAAGGCCTCGCCCGCGTGGATGGTGAAGTGGTTGTTCTCGCCCTTGAGGTAGTCGAAGGCGGCCTGGTGGCGGGTGGGGGGGTAGCCGGCCTCGGCACCGGCGATGTCGAAGCCGACGACACCCGAGTCCCGGTGGCGGTTGGCCAGTTCGGCGATCTCCTGCGAGCGGGCGGCGTGCCGCATCGCGGTGATCAGGGTGCCGATGCGGATCCGGTGGCCGGCCGCGCGGGCGTTGGCCTCGCCCAGGCGGAAGCCCTCCTGGACGGCCTCGACGACCTCGTCGAGGGTCAGGCCGCCCTCCAGGTGCTGCTCGGGGGCATACCGGACCTCGGCGTACACGACGCCGTCGGCGGCCAGGTCCTCGGCGCAGTCGGCGGCGACCTTGATCAGGGCCTCGCGGGTCTGCATCACGGCGCAGGTGTGCGCGAAGGTCTCCAGGTAGCGGACCAGCGAGCCGGAGTCGGCGGCCTCGCGGAACCACTCGCCGAGTTCCTTGACGTCGGTGGTGGGGAGTCCCTCGTAGCCGACGGCGGCGGCCAGCTCGACGACGGTCTCCGGACGCAGCCCGCCGTCCAGGTGGTCGTGCAGCAGGACCTTGGGCGCGCGGCGGATCTGGTCGGCGGCGGGGATGCGCGGGCCGGTGCCCGCGGTGGTGACGGGGATCTGCTTCTCCATTGCGGAAATATAGCCCCTACGCGCGTAGACCCACCACTGCGAACACCACCGAATGGTCCAAACTCCGCCCAGAATTCCACCGACCGGTCCATAGGATCCGCCAAACCGCCCTGGCCGTTCCGGAATACCGCGACGACGGTTTCAGTCGTGCTGGAGCAGCCGTCCGCGCCGGGACAGCACGAAGTCCCGGAACGCCTTCGCCGGCGGCGTCAGCGGCCGCCCCGCCGCCCAGGCCAGTCCGACCGCCCGCCGGGTACGCGGCGCCGTCACCTCCAGCTCCACCACCCCGGGCCGCGGCACCAGGGCCGGCGGCAGCAGCGCCACCCCCAGCCCGGCCGCCACCAGACCGCGCAGCGTCTCGGCCTCCTCCCCCTCGAACGCCAGCCGGGGGACGAACCCGGCCTCCGCGCAGAAGCCGTCCGTGATCGCGCGCAGCCCGTACCCCTGCTCCAGCCCGACGAACGGCTCCTCGGCCACCTCCGCCAGCCGGATCCGCCGGCGCCCGGCCAGCCGGTGGTCCGCCGGGACGACCAGGTGCAGGCGCTGCTCGTCCAACGGGCGGGCGGTGAACGCCGGATCCTCCGGCAGCGGCGCCACCAGGCAGAGGTCCAGCTCGCCGGCCCGCAGCCGCTCCAGCATCGCCGCGCCGTAGTCCTGCACCAGCTGGAACCGCACCCGGGGGTGCGCCGCGCGGAAGCCGCGCAGCAGCGCCGGCACCGCGTCCGGCCCCATCGTGTGCAGGAAGCCGAAGGCGACCAGCCCCGCCTCCGGGTCCGCCTCCGCCCTGGCCGCCTGCGCGCCCCGCTCGACCTCGGCCAGCGCCCGCTCCACCGAGGCCAGCAGCAGCCGGCCCGCCCTGGTCAGCCGGACCGTACGGCCCTGACGGGCCAGCAGCTCCACCCCCAGCTCCTCCTCCAGGCGCGCCACCGCACGCGACAGCGTCGGCTGCGGCATCCCGAGCACCGCGGCCGCCTGCGTCACGTGCTCCAGCCGGGCCACCGCCGCGAACTGCGCCAGCCGGGGCGCCAGCAGGACGGCCGGCTCGTCCGGCCCCAACTCGGCCGCCCGGTACCGCTGCTCCCCGCCGTCCACCGGCTCCGGCCCGGCCATCCCGCCACCACCTCGACACCTCGACTCATACGCCAGTGCATCGATCATGCCTGCTTCATGCATTGGACGCATCAACGACACCAGGCCTACGGTCAACGGCATGCAGCCCTCAAGTACCAGGGCATCCGTGCCCGCCCCGGATGCCCCCGCCACCGCCACCGCCACCGCCCCGGACGACCGCCTCCGCCCCGGACGGCCCGCCTTCCGCCGCGCCAACCTCGCCCTGTTCGCCGCCGGGGTCGCGACCTTCGTCCTGCTCTACTCCACCCAGGGCCTGCTGCCGGTCCTCTCGGCCGACCTCGACCTCACCCCCGGCCAGGCCAGCTGGACGGCCTCCGCCGCCACCCTCGGCCTCGCCCTCGGACTGCTCCCGGCGAGCGCGCTCTCCGACAGGTACGGCCGCACCGCCGTGATGACGGCCTCCACCCTCGCCGCCTCCGTCCTCGCCCTCGCCCTGCTCGCCACGCTCGTGTTCCGGCTGCTGATCCCCGCCGCCCGGCACTTCACCCCCGCCCCGGTGGACGCCCGCGCGCTCGCCCGCACCGTCGGACGCCACCTGCGCAACCCGCTGCTGGTCCGGCTGTACGCGCTCGGGATGCTGTTCATGGCCGTGTTCGGCGCGGTCTACAACACCGTCGGCTACCGGCTGATCTCCGCGCCGTTCCACCTGCCGGAGTCGATCGCCGCCTCGATCTTCGTGGTCTACCTGGTCGGCACCGGCACCTCCGCCGCGGCCGGCCGCCTCTCCGGCCGACTGGGCCGCCGCGGCGCCCTCTACGTCTCCGTCGGCGTCACCTCGGCCGGCCTGCTGCTCTCGCTCGCCGACTCCCTGCTCTGCGCGCTGCTCGGCCTGGTCCTGATCACCGCGGGCTTCTTCGCCGGCCACGCCACCGCGTCCTCCGCGGTCGGCCGCACCGCCACCGAGGGCCGCGCCCAGGCCTCAGCGCTCTACCTGATCGCCTACTACCTCGGCAACAGCCTCGGCGGCACCCTCGGCGCCGACGCCTACCACGCCACCGGCTGGCCCGGAGCCGCCGCCGTCGGCCTCACCGCCATGACCCTCGCCGCCGGCGTCACCCTCTACGCCACCCGTCAGGCGCATACCACGAGGCGAGCGCTCGCGGACGGTTGACAGCCGCCGCCGATACACTCCGGGACATGAGCATCGATCCTGCTGTGTACGCCCGGCTCCGCGAGATCGCGGATCAGCTGCCGAGGGTGCCGGGGATAGGGAAGATCGAGATCGCCGACGGCGAGATTGTCATGATGATGTCGCCCGTGAAACGCCACGAGCTCGCAGTCATCCGCCTGGCACAGCAGCTCAATGCCCAACTGCCACAGACCCACCCCGGCTACATCGCCCACGGCGGCGCGGACTTGGAGGACATCGGCCTCGGTCGGCTCCGGAACCCTGACCTGATGGTGTTCCCCGACGCGGCTCTGGACGACGACTGCCCGGCGTTCCTTCCCCACGAGATCCTTCTCGTCGTGGAGATCGTCTCCAAGTCCAACCCCGAGAACGACTACCACGACAAGGTCCGCGACTACTCGGCGATGGGTATCCCGCTGTACCTCCTGGTCGATCCCCGCAAGGGCACCGGCATCATTCACGACGAGCCCGGCTACACCCGCCGCAAGGACTTCGTCTTCGGCGACACGATCACCGTGGGCCCGTGGAAGCTCGACACCAGTGTCCTGCGGACGTACGCCTGAGCGCACGTCCGCAGGACACCGACCACGGTCAGGCGATGCGGTCCAGCACGATCGGGTTCGGGGTGAACGCCGTGCCCTCGGGGGCGACGGTGATGCCGCCGGCCAGGGCCTCGATGGCGTAGTCGTAGCGCTCCGGGGTGTCGGTGTGGAGGGTCAGCAGGGGCTGGCCGGCCACGACGGTGTCACCCGGCTTGGCGTGCATCTCGACGCCGGCGCCGGCCTGCACCGGGTCCTCCTTGCGGGCGCGGCCGGCGCCCAGGCGCCAGGCGCAGACGCCGACGGCGTACGCGTCGAGCTCGGTGAGCACGCCGGAGGCCGGCGCGGAGATGACGTGCTGCTCGCGGGCGACCGGGAGCGGGGCGTCGACGTCGCCGCCCTGGGCGGCGATCATGCGGCGCCAGTGGTCCATCGCGGAGCCGTCGCGCAGCGCGTCCGCCGGGTCCTTGCCGTGCACGCCGGCCGCGGCGAGCATCTCGCGGGCGAGCGCGAGGGTCAGCTCCACGACGTCGGCCGGGCCGCCGCCGGCCAGCACCTCGACCGACTCGCGGACCTCCAGCGCGTTTCCGGCGGTGAGGCCGAGCGGGGTGGACATGTCGGTGAGCAGCGCGACGGTGTTGACCCCGGCGGTGGTGCCCAGGCCCACCATGGTGCGGGCGAGTTCGCGGGCGTCGTCGATGTTCTTCATGAAGGCGCCGGAGCCGACCTTGACGTCCAGGACGAGCGCGCCGGTGCCCTCGGCGATCTTCTTGGACATGATCGAGGAGGCGATCAGCGGGATCGCCTCGACGGTGCCGGTGACGTCGCGCAGCGCGTACAGCTTCTTGTCGGCCGGGGCGAGGCCGTCGCCGGCCGCGCAGATGACCGCGCCCGCGTCGCGCAGCACGTCCATCATCTCGTCGTTGGACAGCAGGGCGCGCCAGCCGGGGATGGACTCCAGCTTGTCCAGGGTGCCGCCGGTGTGGCCGAGGCCGCGGCCGGAGAGCTGCGGGACGGCGGCGCCGCAGGCGGCGACCAGCGGGGCGAGCGGGAGGGTGATCTTGTCGCCGACGCCGCCGGTGGAGTGCTTGTCGCTGGTGGGCAGCGGCAGCGAGGAGAAGTCCATCCGGACGCCGGAGCGGATCATGGCGTCGGTCCAGCGGCTGATCTCGCGCGGCTGCATGCCGTTCAGCAGGATCGCCATGGCCAGGGCGGACATCTGCTCGTCGGCGACCTCGCCGCGGGTGTAGGCGTCGATGACCCAGTCGATCTGAGCGTCGCTCAGCTCTCCGCGGTCGCGCTTGGTCCTGATGACGGAGATGGCGTCCATGCGTGCTCCAAGAGGGGTTTCAGAAAGGCATGAAATGCGAAGAGTGCCGCGAGATGACCGGGTTCCGGCCCACTCGCGACACTCTACGCGCGTAACAAACAGAGAGGCTAGAGCCGCTCCGGCCCGAACGCGTCGGGCAGGACCTCGCTCATCGGCTTGACCCCGGAGGGCAGCTCGATCAGCAGCTCGGGCCCGCCGTGCTCGTACAGCAGCTGGCGGCAGCGCCCGCACGGCATCAGCAGCTCACCGGCACCGTCCACGCAGGTGAACGCGGTCAGCCGCCCGCCGCCGGTGGCGTGCAGCGCGGACACCAGCCCGCACTCGGCGCACAGCCCGAGCCCGTACGAGGCGTTCTCGACGTTGCAGCCGGTGACCACCCGCCCGTCGTCCACCAGCGCGGCCGCACCGACCGGGAACTTGCTGTACGGGGCGTACGCGTGGCCCATCGCCTCGCGCGCCGCCTCGCGCAGCCGCTCCCAGTCGACCACGGGGGCGGTCACTTGCCCTGGCCCTTGCGGTAGATCTGCCCGTCGGCCTTCGGCGGACGCAGGCGCTGCGAGGCCAGCGAGAGCACCACCAGGGTGATCACGTACGGCGTGGCGACGATCAGCGGACGCTGCACCTCGTCGGTCAGCGAGTACCAGGCGATCATGCCGCCGGCGATGACGAGCGAGATCACCATCGCGGTGTACTTGCGCCGGTAGAGCTGCCACAGGGCGAGCAGCACCATCGCGATGCCCACGATCAGGAGCAGCACGTGCACCGACCCCGGGTCGCGCAGCTGGAGGCTGTCGGTGAAGCCGAACAGGCCGGCGCCCATGGCGAGGCCGCCCGGCATCCAGTTGCCGAAGATCATCGCGGCGAGGCCGATGAAGCCCCGGCCGAGGGTCTGGCCGTCCTTGTAGAAGTGCGCGGCGACCAGCGAGAGGTACGCACCGCCGAGGCCCGCGAAGGCACCGGAGGCGATGACCGCGATGTACTTGTACTTGTAGACGTTGACACCCAGCGACTCGGAGGCCGTCGGGTTCTCACCGCAGGAGCGCAGCCGCAGGCCGAACACCGTGCGCCAGAGCACGAAGTAGCTGACCACGATCAGCGCGGCCGCCAGGACCACGACCACCGAGATGTTGGTGACCAGGCCGGCGAGCACGCCCGCGACGTCCGAGACGAAGAACCAGTGGTGGCTCTCGATGTCCTTCAGGCCCGAGGACAGCCCCGGAACCGTGATGTAGGGCAGCGGGTCCGCCGGCGGGGACTGGTTCTGGCCGGCACCGACCGAGACGTAGTCCTTGTAGTAGATCCGGTTGACGTACGCGCAGATGCCGGGGATCAGCAGGTTGATGCCGACGCCGGAGACGATGTGGTCGACGCCGAAGGTGACGGTGATGACCGCGTGCAGCAGGCCGCCGAGCGCACCGCCGGCCATGCCGGCCAGCAGGCCCACCCACGGGTTGACCAGGTAGCCGGCCCAGGCGCCGCAGAAGGTGCCGGCGACCATCATGCCTTCGAGGCCGATGTTGACCACACCGGCCCGCTCGGACCAGAGACCGCCGAGACCGGCCATGCCGATCGGCACGGCGGCGCTGAGCGCGGCGGTGACCTGACCGGAGGAGGTCAGCGAGTGGTTGCCGGTGGCCATGCCCACGGCGGAGAACAGCACCAGGGCGCCCGCGATCAGGAGCAGGACGACCGGCCAGGACAGCTTGTGCTTCTTCGCAGGCGCTCCGGGCGCCTTGGGACGAGCAGCGGTAGCCGTGCTCACGCCGACACCTCCTTCTTCTCAGCGGCCGCGAGCTGGGCGGCGAGCTGCTCGCCGACCTTCTTCTGCTGGCGGGTCAGGCCGTAGCGGCGCACCAGCTCGTACGCGACGACGACGCAGATGACGATGGTGCCCTCCATGACCGAGACGATCTCGGCCGGGAAGCCGCCCTGGGTCGGCAGCTGGGCGCCGGTGGCGTCCAGGAAGGCGAACAGCAGGGCCGAGAAGGCCATGCCGATCGGGCTGTTGCGGCCCAGCAGGGCGATCGAGATGCCCAGGAAGCCCAGGCCGGGCTGGAAGGTCTGCCCGTAGTAGAAGGAGTTCTGCAGCAGCTCGGGCATGCCGATCAGACCGGCGATCGCACCGGAGACCACCATCGAGATGACGATCATGCGCTTGACGTTCACGCCGGAGGCGGTCGCCGCGGACTCCGAACGGCCGGTGGCACGCAGGTCGAAGCCGAAGCGGGTGCGGGTCAGCACGAACTGGAAGACCACACCGACCAGGACGGCGATGAAGATGAAGCCCCAGAGCGGGCCGCCGTCCGTCTGGATCGCGAAGAAGTGGCTCGACCGGGAGATCGGCTCGGTCTGGATCGAGTTGCTGGTGCCGCTGACTTTCGGCGCGAAGATGCCCGGGACGAGCAGCAGACCGACGATCGCGATCGCGATGGCGTTCAGCATGATGGTCGAGATGACCTCGCTGACGCCGCGGAAGACCTTCAGCAGACCGGCGATGCTCGCGTACAGGCCGCCGACCAGCATGGCGGTGACCAGCAGCAGCGGGATCTGGATGAAGGCCGGCAGGTCGACCTGCGCGCCGATGTAGGCCGCGAACAGCGCCGCGACCTTGTACTGGCCCTCGACGCCGATGTTGAACAGGTTCATGCGGAACCCGAAGGCGGCGGCCGCGGCGGCCAGGTAGTACGTGGTGGAGCGGTTGAGGATGGCCACCTGGCCGTCCGACTTGGTGGCGTACGTGATCATCACGTTCCACGCGTCGAACGGGTTCTTGCCCGAGGTCGCCAGCAGGACGGAGCAGATCGCGACGGAGAGCACGACCGCGAGCACCGGCGCCGCCAGTGCGAGCACGATCCGCTCGACGCTGATCCGCTGCGCCAGGCTGCGCTTGGCGGCGGGGTTGGGACTGGTCATGTGGTTACTCCCCCGCCTGCGGGTCGTCGGCGGTGTCGGACGGGTCGGTGCCCTCGGCCTCGGTGCCCTCGGCGGCGACGGCGTGCGCCTCGGCGACGGCCTCCGGCTCGGACTCGATGTGGCCGCTGGCGGCACCGGTCATCGCGGTGCCCAGGTCCTCGGCGGTCACGGTGGCCGGGTCGGCGTCGGCGACCAGGCGGCCGCGGTAGATGACCCGGATGGTGTCGGAGAGCCCGATCAGCTCGTCCAGGTCGGCGGAGATCAGCAGGACGGCCAGGCCCTCCCGCTGGGCGCTCCGGATGTGCTCCCAGATCTGGGCCTGCGCGCCGACGTCGACACCGCGGGTGGGGTGCGCGGCGATCAGCAGCTTGGGCTGGTGGCTCATCTCGCGGCCGATGATCAGCTTCTGCTGGTTGCCGCCGGAGAGCGAGGCCGCGGTGACCTCGATGCCGGGGGTGCGGACGTCGAACTCCTCGACGATCCGCTGGGTGTCCACCCGCGCGGCGGACGGGTTCAGCAGCACGCCGGTGGAGTTGGGCGCCTCGGTGACGTGGCCGAGGATGCGGTTCTCCCAGAGCGGGGCCTCCAGCAGCAGGCCGTGCTTGTGGCGGTCCTCGGGGATGTAGCCGATGCCGGCCTCGCGGCGGGACCGGGTCAGGGTGCCGGAGAGGTCCTTGCCGTCCAGGGTGACGGTGCCGCCGTCCAGGGGCAGCATGCCCATGATGGCCTCGACCAGTTCGGCCTGGCCGTTGCCCTCGACACCCGCGATGCCCAGGATCTCGCCCTTGTGGATGCGCAGCGAGATGTCGTCCAGGACGACGCGCTCGATGCCCTCGGCGTCGGTCTTGGCGATCCGCAGGTCCGTGACGTCGAGCATCTCGTCCGTGGTGACGGTCGAGGCGCGGCTCTCCGGGGAGGGCAGCTCGGCGCCGACCATCATCTCGGCGAGCTGTCGGGCGGTGACGGCCTTGGGGTCGGCGTCGCCGACCGTGGTGCCGCGCCGGATGACGCTGATCGCGTCGGCCACCGCCAGCACCTCGTGCAGCTTGTGCGAGATGAAGATGACGGTGACGCCCTCGGACTTGAGCTCCCGCAGGTTGTCGAACAGCGCGTCGACCTCCTGCGGGACGAGGACGGCCGTGGGCTCGTCGAGGATCAGGATCTTGGCGCCGCGGTAGAGCACCTTGAGGATCTCGACGCGCTGACGGTCGGCGACGCCGAGGTCCTCGACCAGGGCGTCCGGGCGCACGCCCAGGCCGTACTGGTCGGAGATCTCCTTGATCTTCGCCTTCGCCTTGGCACCGATGCCGTGGATCTTCTCGCCACCGAGGACGACGTTCTCCAGGACAGTGAGGTTGTCGGCGAGCATGAAGTGCTGGTGCACCATGCCGATGCCGCGCTCGATCGCGTCGCCGGGCGTGTTGAACTCGCACAGCTCGCCGTTGATCGCGATGGTGCCCTCGTCCGGCTTCTGCATGCCGTAGAGGATCTTCATCAGCGTCGACTTGCCGGCGCCGTTCTCACCCATCAGGGCGTGCACGGTGCCGGTGCGGACGGTGAGGTTGATGTCGTGGTTGGCCACGACACCGGGGAAGCGCTTGGTGATGCCGCGCAGTTCGACGGCCGTTGTCGCCGTCCCCGCGCTGGGGGTGCCGTCCTTGCGCAGGGGGACGGGGTCGGATGCGGTGATGGCGGTCTCCTGGTGGTCTGGAGGCGCGTCGTTGCGCTCGGAGGGCCAAGGGGGGGGGAACCTGGAGACGGAACGGGGCCCGGGGGTACGCGTTGAGCGCACCCTGCCGGGCCCCTCCCGTGAACTGTGTCGATCATCGCGCTGCCGGGCAGGCGGCAGGCGCTGTCGCGTCCGAGACGCGCGGTCCTTACTGGGCCGGCGCGGTCGGGATGGTGGTCGCGCCGCTCTTGATGGCGTCGGCGGCGGCCTTCAGCTGCGACTGGATGTCGTCGATCTTGCCACCGGTCGTGGCGAGCGAGACACCGTCGGCCTTCAGGTCGAAGAGCTTGATCCCGGTCGGGTTCTGGCCCTTCTTGACCGAGTCGATGTACGAGAACACCGCGTTGTCGACGTTCTTGACCATCGAGGTCAGGATGCTGTTCTTGTACTTCGCCAGGGCCGGCTGGTTGGCCTGGTCGGAGTCGACACCGATGGCCAGCTTGCCGGCGTTGGCGACGGCCTCGATCGAGCCGTTGCCCGAGGAACCGGCGGCGGCGTAGATGACGTCCGCGCCCTTGTCGAGCTGGCCCTGGGCGGCCTCCTTGCCCTTGTCGGGGGAGGAGAAGCCGGAGAAGTCCGGCGGGGTGGTGAGGTACGTGGTCTCGATCTGGATGTTCGGGTCCACGGACTTGGCGCCCGCCTTGTAACCGGCCTCGAACTTCTTGATCAGCTCGGACTGCACACCACCGATGAAGCCGATGTGGTGGGCCTTCGACTTGTTCGCGGCGGCGACACCGGCCAGGTACGAACCCTCCTGCTCGGCGAAGAGCAGCGAGGTGACGTTGGCCGGCTGGTCCTTGTCGTTCGAGTCGATGATCGCGAACTTGACGTTCGGGTTGTCCTTGGCGACCTTGTTGACCGCCGGCTGGTAGACGAAGCCGACCGCGATGATGGTCTTGTAGCCGGCGTCGACCAGGTTCTTGAGGCGGGTCTCCTTGTCGGCCTCGGCCTCGCCCTGCTTGGCCTCGGCCTCGGTGACGGAGACACCGAGGTCGGACTTGGCCTTGTCGAGACCACGGGCGGCGGAGTCGTTGAACGACTGGTCGCCACGGCCACCGATGTCGTAGGCCATACCGACCTTCAGCGAACCGTCGCCGGAGCCGGAGGAGGAGGTGGTGTCGTTGCTCTTTGCGCCGCAAGCGGCGAGCGAGGCCATGCCCAGGGAACCCGAGAGCACAACCGCGGCGAGCTTCATTGAACGGCGCAAGGGAGTATCTCCTTCTAACACGCAACCGTTTGGCGTGGTCGGACGCCACCGTAACGCGCGTAGAACACGGTTGTGTTACGGGGTGCCAGAGCATTCGGGTTGTTATCAAACCGTGGTCTGAGGCCCATCCCGAGGCCCTTTCCCGTGACACGGACGGTGGTCCGAGGTTGGTGGGGCCCAGTTTACGGAACCGCCACCGAACCCCGAATCCCGACAATCCGCCCACGTGTCGGCTGCCGCCCCGCGACTGCGCCCTCAGTGGCCGTCCGCCCCCAGTGCCAGCGCCGCGAACAGCTCGGCCCCGATGCCGATCGCCCGCTCGTCCACGTCGAAGCGGCCCTGGTGCAGGTCGCGGACGGTGGTGTCACCGGGGGCGCGGACGCCGAGCCGGGCCAGCGCGCCCGGGGCGTGCTCCAGGTACCAGGAGAAGTCCTCCCCGCCGAGGCTCTGCTCGGTGCCCTCCACCACCTGGCGGCCGTCCCGGCCGAACCGCGCGTTCATCACCTCGTCCAGCAGGGCGACCGAGACCGCCTCGTTGACCACCGGCGGCACCCCGCGGTGGTAGTCCAGCGTCCACTTGGCCCGGTAGGTCTCGCTGAGCTTGGCGATCAGCTCGTGCAGCAGGTCCGGCGCCTCGCGCCAGCCGTCCAGCTCCAGGCAGCGGACGGTGCCCTCCAGCTCGGCGTGCTGCGGGATGACGTTGGGCGCGGAGCCGGAGGCGATCCGGCCCCAGACCAGGCTGACGCCCCAGCGCGGGTCCATCCGGCGGGCCAGGGCGCCGGGGAGGTCGGCGGCCATCCGGGCCACCGCGGTCACCAGGTCGGTGGTCAGGTGCGGGCGGGCGGTGTGCCCGCCGGGGCCGTCCAGGTGCAGCACCAGGCGGTCGCAGGCCGAGGTGATCGCGCCGGTGCGCAGGGCGATCCGGCCGACCTCCACCTTCGGGTCGCAGTGCACCGCGAAGATCCGGCCGACACCATCCATCCCGCGGGCCTTGATCACGTCCAGCGCCCCGCCCGGCATGACCTCCTCGGCCGGCTGGAAGACCAGCCGGACCGGGCGGCGCAGCTCGCCGGTGCGGGCGGCCTCGGCCAGCACCAGTCCGGCGCCGAGCACCACCGCGGTGTGCACGTCGTGGCCGCAGGCGTGGGCCCGGCCGGGGACGGTCGAGCGGTACGGCACGTCGGTCTTGGCGTCGTCGATCGGGAGTGCGTCGATGTCGGCGCGGAAGGCCAGGAACTCGGCGCCCGGGGCGGTGCCGGCCGGGACGATGTCGACGAGCAGGCCGGTGCCGCCCGGCAGCACCCGGGGTTCGAGTCCGGCCGCCACCAGCCGGTCGCGCAGCAGCCCGGTGGTGCGGAACTCCTGGCGGCCAAGCTCCGGGTGCCGGTGCAGATCACGGCGGAAGGCGATCAGCTCGGGCTCCAGCGCCCCCACCCGGTCGCGCAGGTCGGCGGCGGGGCGTGCGGCAGCGAGAGTGGCGCCCGGCTGAGTGGGCTCAGGACGGTTCATCTCGCCAATCGTAGGCCTGCTGGGGGGTTTTGGCCCGACTTCCGGAAAATTAGTCCCCGGATGGGCGCATACCGGCCGGACAGGTGGGTATGACATCTCGTTTCAGCCGCCTTCCCCGGGTTGCTTGCCCTGTGCAACGATCACCCGGGCCGGTGGTCACGGCCGCCACTTCCTTGACGGCACCCGGACGTTGACGTCCGTTCAGCCGGTGCTCAGAAGCGCTCCACCGGGGCGTACGTCCCCCACACCCCGCGCAGCGCGTCGCACACCTCTCCGACGGTGGCCCGGGCGGCCAGCGCCTCCTTCATCGGGTACAGCACGTTCCCCGTCCCCTCGGCGGTGCGGCGCAGCCCGTCCAGCGCCCGGGTGACGGCGCCGGCGGAGCGCTCGGCCCGCAGCCGGGCCAGCCGCCCGGCCTGCTGCCGCTCGATCGCCGCGTCCACCCGCAGCGGCTGGTACGGCTCCTCCGTGTCCGCCCTGAAGCGGTTGACGCCGACCACGGTCCGCTCGCCGGAGTCGGTCTCCTGCTGGACGCGGTAGGCGGTGCGCTCGATCTCGGCCTTCTGGAAGCCCTGCTCGATCGCGGCCACCGCGCCGCCCCGGTCCTCGATCCGGGCCATCAGGGCCAGCGCGGCGGCCTCCACCCCGTCGGTGAGCGACTCGACGGCGTACGACCCGGCGAAGGGGTCGACGGTGGCGGTCACGTCGGTCTCGTGGGCGAGCACCTGCTGGGTGCGCAGGGCGAGCCTGGCGGCCTTCTCGGTGGGCAGCGCGATCGCCTCGTCGTAGCTGTTCGTGTGCAGCGACTGGGTGCCGCCGAACACCGCGGCGAGCGCCTGCACGGTGACCCTGGCCAGGTTGACCTCGGGCTGCTGGGCCGTGAGCTGCACCCCGGCGGTCTGGGTGTGGAAGCGCAGCATCTGCGAGCGCGGATCCCGCGCACCGAACTCCTCGCGCATGATTCCGGCCCAAATCCTGCGTGCGGCCCGGAACTTGGCCACTTCCTCCAGGAGCGTCGTGCGGGCCACGAAGAAGAACGAGAGCCGGGGGGCGAAGTCGTCCACGGCCATCCCGGCGGCGATCGCGGTACGGACGTAGGCGATGCCGTTGGCCAGGGTGAAGGCGATCTCCTGCGCGGGATCGGCCCCGGCCTCGGCCATGTGGTAGCCGGAGATGGAGATGGTGTTCCAGCGCGGGATCTCGGCGCGGCAGTACCGGAACAGGTCGGCCACCAGCCGCAGCGAGGGCTGCGGCGGGAAGATGTACGTGCCGCGGGCGATGTACTCCTTCAGCACGTCGTTCTGGACGGTTCCGGTGAGCGACGCCGGCGCGACGCCCCGGGCCTCCCCGACCAGCTGGTAGAGGAGCAGCAGCAGGGCGGCGGGCGCGTTGATGGTCATCGAGGTGGACACCTCGCCGAGCGGGATGCCGTCGAACAGCACCGCCATGTCCTCGACGCTGTCCACCGCCACCCCCACCTTGCCGACCTCCCCGGCCGCGAGCGGGGCGTCCGAGTCGTAGCCCATCTGGGTCGGCAGGTCGAAGGCGACCGACAGGCCGGTGCCGCCGCCCGCGATCAGCTGCCGGTAGCGGGCGTTGGACTCGGCGGCGGTGCCGAAGCCCGCGTACTGGCGCATCGTCCAGGGGCGGCCGGTGTACATGGTCGGGTAGACGCCCCGGGTGTACGGGTACTCCCCCGGGCGGCCCAGCCGGGCTCCGGGGTCCCAGCCGGCCAGTGCCTCGGGGCCGTACAGCGGTTCGACGTCGAAGCCCGACTCGGCGCGGCGCGGCTCGGCTGCCATGGGTCCCTCCAGGGATCGGCGGGCGCTGTCCTCGCAATCTATGGCCTGCCCGCCGGGGCGCCGACGCGGTTGAGATGATCGGGTGAACGACCGATGAGCCCCAGGGAGTGGCAATGACCGAGCAGAAGGTGGCCGTGGTCACCGGTGCCAGCAGCGGAATCGGCGCGGCGACCGCCCGCCGGCTGGCGGCCGAGGGATTCGACGTGGTGCTGACCGCCCGCCGCACCGAGCGGATCGAGGCGCTGGCCAAGGAGATCACCGACCGGGGCGGTTCGGCGCGGGCGGTCACCGTGGACGTCACCGACCGGGCCGCCGTGGACGCCTTCGCCGCCGAGGTCGGCCGGGTGGACGTCCTGGTGAACAACGCGGGCGGCGCGATCGGCGCCGAGACGGTCGAGCACGGCGACCCGGCCGACTGGCGGGCCATGTACGAGGTGAACGTGCTCGGCGTGCTGCACGTGACGCAGGCGCTGCTGCCGGCCCTGCGGGCCACCGGCGACGGCACGGTGCTGGTGCTCTCCTCGACCGCCGCGCTGGCCGCGTACGAGGGCGGCGGCGGGTACGTCGCCGCCAAGCACGCCGCGCACACCATCGCGGCCACGCTGCGGCTGGAGCTGTGCGGGGAGCCGATCCGGGTGATCGAGATCGCGCCCGGCATGGTGAAGTCCGAGGGCTTCGCGGTCACCCGCTTCCGCGGCGACGAGGAGAAGGCGGCCGCGGTCTACGCGGGCGTGGCCGAGCCGCTGACGTCCGAGGACATCGCCGACACCGTGGCCTGGACGGTCACCCGGCCCTCGCACGTGAACATCGACCTGCTGGTGGTCCGCCCCCGGGCGCAGGCCGCCAACCACAAGGTCCACCGGAGCTGATCCGGGCCGGGCGGGCGGCCCCGGGGCCCCTGGTCGAACGCGTCACCACCCAGTGGTACACACGTCCGATGAGAACCTTCCGGGCCGCCCGCCCACGAGTCCTGCTGACCGCCCTGGCGGCAGGCACCCTCCTCCTCGCCACCGCCTGCGACCGCACCGCCGAGCCGGCCCAGGACCACGCCGCCGGCACCTCCGCGCCCGCTGGCGGCGTCGGGGGCGGCGCGGCGGCGACCGCGAGGACCACCGGCGAGGCCGACCCGGCGCTCAAGCCCTTCTACGGCCAGCAGATCACCTGGGCGGCCTGCCCGGCCGACCCCCAGGCCGAGAAGGCCAAGATCGACACCTCCGGGATGAAGTGCGGCAAGCTGCACGTCCCGCTCGACTACGCCACCCCCGCGGCCGACGCGATCGACCTCGCGCTGATCAAGTACCCGGCCGCCAAGCCGGACCAGCGGATCGGCTCGCTGATGGTCAACCCGGGCGGCCCCGGCGCCTCCGGCGTCGAGATGGTCGAGTACGGCGCCAAGGACTTCGTCGGCACCCTGCACAACCGCTTCGACGTGATCGGCTTCGACCCCCGCGGCACCGGCGCCAGCTCGCCGGTCGTCTGCTACGACGACAAGCAGCACGACGCCGCCAACCAGCTGGACGAGCCGCTCGACCCGGCCGAGCGCAGGGCCGCGCACGTCAAGCAGTCCACCGACCACGCCGCCGCCTGCCAGGCCAGGTCCGGCAAGCTGCTGCCCTTCGTCGGCACCCGCAACACCGCCCGCGACCTCGACGTGCTGCGCGCCGCCGTCGGCGACAAGAAGCTCAACTACCTGGGCATCTCCTACGGCACCTACCTCGGCGCCCTCTACGCCGAGGAGTTCCCGCAGAACACCGGCCGACTGGTCCTGGACGGCGCCGTCGACCCCGCCCAGGACACCCTGGACCACGGCGTGGACCAGCAGGTCGGCTTCGAGAAGTCCTTCGAGCGCTTCGCCGCCGACTGCGTCGAGAACCACCCCGACGAGTGCTCGCTCGGCAAGGACAAGGCCACCGCCGCCAAGAAGGCCGCCGACTTCCTGGACGGCCTGCACGACAGCCCGCTGACCGCCAAGGACGGCCGCAAGCTCGGCCGCGACCTGGCCTGGACCGGCACCATCCAGATGCTCTACGGCGACGAGAAGACCTCCTGGAAGTACCTGCGGGTCGGCCTCGGCATGGCGATGACCATGAAGCGCGGCGACCTGCTGCTGGCCTTCGCCGACGACTACAACGGCCGCGACGAGAACGGCCACTACAGCCCGATCGAGGAGGCCAACGACGCGATCAGCTGCGCCGACGCCGTCCGCCCGGCGCCCACCCCCGAGCACGCCAAGGCCGCGGTGGACCGGCTGCTCGCCGAGGCACCGCTGCTGTCCAAGGGCGTCACGGTGGACGACTACAGCGAGCCCGGCTGCGCCTACTGGCCGTTCAAGACCCAGGAGAAGCCGCACACCGTCCGGGCCGAGGGCAGCGCCCCGATCCTGGTGGTCGGCTCCACCGGCGACCCGGCCACCCCGTACGCCTCGGCCGAGTCCCTGGCCAAGGGCTTCGCCGACGCCACCCTGCTCACCCGGGTCGGCGAGGGCCACGGCGCCTTCGGCAAGGGCAACACCTGCATCGACCGGGCCCTGGAGGCCTACCTGACGGAGGGCACCGTGCCGGCCGCGGGCACCCGCTGCACCTGAGCCCGGCCTGCCGATTAGCAGATGAACGCGGGGAGGGTGCTGACGCGAAGGTGTCAACGTCACAACTTGATAGCTCGTCCGGATGAATTCGGCGTGCGCCCTCCCCAACTGATGACGGCTCAACTACCTTGGAAGCGCTGCCCGACCGGCGCCCGAGCGCCTCTCCGCAGCCCCATACTTCACCTGCCCCACCAGCCCACTTCACCGGCACCTTCCCGCCCTCACGAGGAGGACCCGCTGGCCAGCGACATCCCGTCACAGCGGCTCGACGTCAGAACAGAGCCGACCCTCCTCGGGTTGCACCGCTTCAACGAAGCCGACGCTGGCGCCGCCGAGGAGGCCCTGCTGGCCTGCTGCGGCAGCCACCGCTGGGCCCTGCGGCTCACCGCGCACCGGCCGTACCCCGACATAGAGTCCCTGCTGGCCGCCGCCAGCGAGGCCTCCTACGACCTCCGCCCGGCCGACCTCGCCGAGGCCCTGGCGGACGAGAGCTGGATGCCGCAGCCCCTGCTCGGCATGCGGGCCCCCGGCAGCCAGGCCGCGCACACCGCGCTGCGGGCGGCGCACGCCGCCTACGAGGCCCGGTTCGGCCACGTCTTCGTGGTCTGCCTGGAGCGCGTCGCCCCGGAGGAGATGCTCGACACCGTGCTCTCCTCCATCCGCACCCGCCTGGCCAACGACCCGGACGAGGAGCGGCTGATCGCGGCGGACGAGCTCCGCCGGATCGCCCTCACCCGGCTGGAGCACCTGGTCGCCACCCACTCGGAGGCCGGAGCGCGCTGAAGCCGGCCCCCACCCCTCTTTCATCCGTGCGGGTGAATCACCCGTACGGATGAACCCGAGCCGCTCGCCCCGCGTCCTTCGACGCGGGGCGCGGTCATTCGGTGACCCAGAGTGGCGAACCGCTCCCTGGTTCCCGCCCCACTAGGCCAGAAGTGCCTGATTGATCACACCTGGGGCCCCCGGAGGCGGTACGCGAGAAGGCGTCGATAGGATGCTCGCGGCCGGTGGACCGTACCCGGCCGGGCTGACCGACACCGAAGCCGGCCGAGCCCCCAATCGCTTCCGGAGGGTTTTTCCGTGCCGGCTGGAACGCTGTACCGCGGCCGGGAAGGCATGTGGAGCTGGGTGGCTCATCGAGTCACCGGCGTCCTCATCTTCTTCTTCCTGTTCGCCCACGTCCTGGACACCGCTCTGGTGCGAGTGTCGCCGGAGTCCTACGACACCGTCATCCAGACGTACAAGACTCCCCTCGTGAACCTGATGGAGTACGGCCTGGTGGCCGCCATCCTGTTCCACGCCCTCAACGGCCTGCGCGTCGTCGCCGTGGACTTCTGGTCCAAGGGCCCGAAGTACCAGAAGCAGATGCTCTGGACCGTGGTCGGTGTCTGGGTGGTGCTGATGGCCGGTTCCTTCTACGGGATCCTGCAGCACACGCTGATCTCCTGGTTCGGGAAGTGAGCTGAGACATGAGCACGGAAATCTCCGACGCCGTCGTCGTCCCCTCCAAGCAGGCGCACACCGGCAAGGGCCTCGGCACCGGCAACCCGGCCGACGCGTTCGTCATCGAGCCGCCGCGCCAGCGGACCAAGAAGACCCCGCGCCGCACCCGCACCAACTTCGAGATGCTGGCCTGGCTCTTCATGCGCCTGTCCGGCATCGTCCTGGTCGCCCTGATCATCGGCCACCTGATCATCATGCTGATCCTCGACGGTGGCGTCTCCAAGATCGGTTTCGCCTTCGTGGCCGGCCGCTGGGCCTCGCCGTTCTGGCAGGGCTGGGACCTCCTCATGCTGTGGCTCGCCATGCTGCACGGCGCCAACGGCATGCGTCAGGTCATCAACGACTACGCCGAGAAGGACTCGACCCGGCTCTGGCTCAAGGGGCTCATGGGTACCGCCACGGTCTTCACCGTGCTGCTGGGCACCCTGGTGATCTTCACCTTCGACCCCAACATCTGAGCCGCGAGCACCATCGACCATCGGCAGAGGCCAGAGGCGAGTTAACCCCCCATGCAGATTCACCAGTACGACACCGTCATCGTCGGCGCCGGCGGCGCCGGCATGCGCGCGGCCATCGAGTCCACGCAGCGCACCCGCACCGCCGTCCTCACCAAGCTCTACCCGACCCGGTCCCACACCGGCGCGGCCCAGGGCGGCATGTGCGCCGCCCTGGCCAACGTCGAGGAGGACAACTGGGAGTGGCACACCTTCGACACGGTCAAGGGTGGTGACTACCTGGTCGACCAGGACGCCGCCGAGATCATGTGCAAGGAGGCCATCGACGCCGTCCTCGACCTGGAGAAGATGGGCCTGCCCTTCTCCCGCACCGAGCAGGGCCGCATCGACCAGCGCCGCTTCGGCGGTCACTCGCGCAACCACGGCGAGGCCCCGGTCCGCCGCTCGTGCTACGCGGCCGACCGCACCGGCCACATGATCCTCCAGACGCTGTTCCAGAACTGCGTCAAGCACGGCGTCGAGTTCTTCAACGAGTTCTACGTCCTCGACCTGCTGATCAACGACGGCAAGACCGCCGGCGTCGTCGCCTACGAGCTGGCCACCGGCGAGATCCACGTCTTCCAGGCCAAGTCCGTCGTGTTCGCCTCCGGCGGCACCGGCAAGTTCTTCAAGGTCTCCTCCAACGCCCACACCCTCACCGGTGACGGCCAGGCCCTGGTCTACCGCCGCGGCCTGCCGCTGGAGGACATGGAGTTCTTCCAGTTCCACCCGACGGGCATCTGGCGCATGGGCATCCTGCTCACCGAGGGCGCCCGCGGCGAGGGCGGCATCCTGCGCAACAAGGACGGCGAGCGCTTCATGGAGCGCTACGCCCCCGTCATGAAGGACCTCGCGTCCCGTGACGTCTGCTCCCGCGCGATCTACACCGAGATCCGCGAAGGCCGCGGCTGCGGTCCGGACGGCGACCACGTCTACCTGGACCTCACCCACCTGCCGCCGGAGCAGCTGGACGCCAAGCTCCCGGACATCACCGAGTTCGCGCGCACCTACCTCGGCATCGAGCCCTACACGGACCCGATCCCGATCCAGCCCACCGCGCACTACGCCATGGGCGGCATCCCGACCAACGTCGAGGGTGAGGTCCTGCGCAACAACACCGACATCGTCCCGGGCCTGTACGCGGCCGGCGAGGTCGCCTGCGTGTCCGTGCACGGCGCCAACCGCCTGGGCACCAACTCGCTGCTGGACATCAACGTGTTCGGCCGTCGCGCGGGCATCGCCGCCGCCGACTACGCCAACGCGCACGAGTTCGTCGAGCTGCCCGAGAACCCGGCCGAGAAGGTCCAGGCCCTGGTCGACGGCCTGCGCGAGGGCACCGGCACCGAGTCCGTGGCGCAGATCCGCAAGGAGCTGCAGGAGTCCATGGACGCCAACGCCATGGTGTACCGCACCGGCGCCACCCTGAAGCAGGCGGTCGAGGACATCGCCGCGCTGAAGGAGCGCTACAAGAACGTCTCCATCCAGGACAAGGGCTTCCGTTACAACACGGACCTCCTGGAGGCCGTCGAGCTGGGCAACCTGCTCGACCTGGCCGAGGTGCTGGCCGTCTCCGCGCTGGCCCGCGAGGAGTCCCGCGGCGGTCACTACCGCGAGGACTTCCCGACCCGTGACGACGTCAAGTTCATGCAGCACACCATGGCGTACCAGGAGGTCGCCGCCGACGGCAGCACCTCCATCCGCCTCGACTACAAGCCGGTCGTGACGACCCGCTACCAGCCGATGGAGCGTAAGTACTGATGAGCACTCCGACTGTGGAGAAGCACTCGGCCGCTCTGGACGCGGTCGAGGCCGGTGGCACGCAGCTGATCACCGTCACCTTCCGGATCCGCCGGTTCAACCCGGAGGAGCACCCGGACCCGGTGTGGGTCGACTACCAGCTGGAGATGGACCCGAAGGAGCGCGTCCTGGACGCGCTCAACAAGATCAAGTGGGAGCAGGACGGCACCCTCACCTACCGCCGTTCCTGCGCGCACGGCATCTGCGGCTCCGACGCCATGCGGATCAACGGCCGCAACCGGCTGGCGTGCAAGACCCTGGTCAAGGACGTCGACCCGGAGAAGCCGATCACGATCGAGGCCATCAAGGGCCTGACGGTCCTCAAGGACCTGGTCGTGGACATGGACCCGTTCTTCCAGGCGTACAAGGACGTCATGCCGTTCCTCATCACCAAGGGGAACGAGCCGACCCGCGAGCGCCTGCAGTCCGCCGAGGACCGCGAGCGCTTCGACGACACCACCAAGTGCATCCTGTGCGCCGCGTGCACGTCGTCCTGCCCGGTGTTCTGGAACGACGGCCAGTACTTCGGCCCGGCCGCCATCGTCAACGCGCACCGCTTCATCTTCGACTCGCGCGACGAGGGTGCCGAGCAGCGCCTGGAGATCCTCAACGACCGTGAGGGCGTGTGGCGCTGCCGCACCACCTTCAACTGCTCCGAGGCCTGCCCGCGTGGCATCGAGGTCACCAAGGCGATCCAGGAAGTGAAGCGGGCGCTGGTCACCCGCCGCTTCTGATCCCCGCCTGACAGCCCGGAGGCCCCCGCCCGATCCCCGGATCGGGCGGGGGCCTCCGGCGTTCGCCGGGCCCTAACCCAGGGCGCCGAGGTCCTTCGGCGCGGACCAGCCGCCGAAGGTCATCAGGTGCCGGTCCGCGGTGACGGCCCACAGGTCGGGCCTGCCGTCCCCGTCACCGTCGCCCGAACTCCCGAGCGTCGGGTAGGCGGCGGTGGTGAAGCCGGTGGCGACCACGTGCCCGGACGGGTCGGCGAGGGCGGAGAAGTCGAGGGTGCCGTCGGCCTTCTTCGGGACCGGGTACGCGTGCAGCTCGCCGGTGGCCCGGTCACGCGCCCACAGGGCGAGGTCGCCGGCCGCGTCGGGGCCGGGGGCGATCAGGTCGTAGCCGGTCCAGGCACCGGAGGTGGTGAGCTTGCGGGCCTGCTGGTAGCCGTAGGCGAAGTCGCCCCCGGAGTGCAGCCAGAGGTTGCCGCCCTCCAGGGTCACCAGCGAGGGCTCGGTGCCCCCGTCGACCGGACCGAAGGCGACCAGCTGGTCGGCCTTGGACCAGTCCTTGGCGAAGTCCGCGGGGCAGGCCACGACCGTCGCGGTGTCGTCCACGCACTCGGTGGAACGGTCGGCGCCCGTCCACGTCTGGCCGAAGGAGCCGTAGTCGACGTTCCGGTACAGGTAGAGGTAGCCCTGGCCGGGCTTGTGGACGAAGAAGTCGTCCGCCGACGGTGCGTGGTCGTTCGACCAGCCGCGGTGCGCGACCTGGTACGACGCCCAGCCCGTCCGGTCGGGCGCGACGGCCGCCCGGACCGTCGAACCGGGCACGGTGCCGGTGGCGTTCACGCCGATGTACTGGAGGTTGCCCTGGGCGTCCGGCACCAGGATGTCCGCGACGCCGTCCCCGTCGACGTCGCCGAGAGTCCTCGGCGGGTTCGGGTTCGAGGGGGCGTAGAAGGTGTAGCCCGCCCGGCCGACGTTGCCGGCGTGGTCCGTCACCTCGACGGTGAGGGTGTTGGTGCCCCAGTTCAGGACCTGGAGGTTCAGCGTGACCGTGCCGTCGCCGTCCGGCCGGACGGCGCCCGGTCCGTCGCAGCCGGAGGAGACGCCGAGGTAGTCCCAGCCGTACCGGACGCACGCGACCCCGGAGGCCGTCCCGCCGGGCGGGGCCGGGTCGGCGGTCCTCAGGACGAAGGTCCCCTTCTGCCCCGCGTACCTGGTGGCCGGGCCGCCCGCCGGGAAGTCGGGCGAGGAGACGGTGACGGTCGGACTCGTGGTGTCCGGCGCGGTGTCGGCCACCGCAGCGGGAGCGGCGATCAGGCCGGCGACCACCGTCGCCGCGGCCGACCACCCGAGCCTGCGGGTGTGTCGAAGTGTCATGGAGATTTCCCACCCCTGTGTCTGCAGATCTTTTCGATACGTGCACGAGCGGTGGGGATCCTGCCAGCAGGCGCTGACAGCGGCAACGGGAATTCTCAGTCGGTGGCCGGGGTGCGGCGGGTGGCGCGCAGGCCGCGGAGGCCGATGGTGCCGACGGCGATGCCGAGGGCGAAGGAGGTGACGGCGAGGAGGAGGTGGACCCAGAAGAAGGCGGTGGGCTGGGAGTGGTCGCCGTTGGTGAAGGCCTGGCCGCCGGAGTCCTTCCACAGGTTCTTGACGAAGGTGGTCCAGATGATGATCGACCAGACCCCGAAGGCGGTCAGGAACCAGGAGGTGCGGCGGCTGAGCTTCATGGGAGGTCCTCGGCGGGGGTGTGAAGAGGGTGTGCGTCCCCAGTATGCGCGGGCCGCCGATCGGCGTACGGTGGGCCCCTCCTGCGGAGGACGGGACCGGAGTGGCGGACGTCCGGGGCCCGGAATGGGTACGGTCTGCTGGTGCCCACTCCCCGTCACACGTTCGCACGCCTGTGCGCCGCGGTCACCGCGGCCCTCCCGGTCCTGCTCGCCGCCCCGGCGGCGGTCGCGGCCCCGCAGCAGCCCCCGTCGGCCGCGGTCGGCGGCGAGCGGCTGGGGAACCCCGGGGTCCAGGTGGCCCCGCTGGCAGGTGCCCCGGCGCTGCCGAGCGGTCTCACCGGCCAGTCCTGGATAGTCTCCGACGCGACGTCGGGCGAGGTGCTGGCGTCCTACAACCCGCACCTCAAGCTGCCCCCGGCTAGCACCCTGAAGATCCTCTTCGCAGACACCGTGCTGCCCAAGTTCGACCGCAACGCGGTGCACCGGGTCGCCGACGAGGAGATCCAGGGGATCGGCGCCGGCAGCAGCCTGGTCGGCATCAAGGAGAACCTGGAGTACCGGGTCGAGGACCTGTGGCGCGGGGTGTTCCTGAGCTCGGGCAACGACGCCGTGCACGTCCTGTCGCACATGAACGGCGGTATCCCGCAGACCGTCGCCGAGATGCAGGCGCGCGCCGAG
The DNA here is from genome assembly GCF_040303045.1 of Kitasatospora sp. NPDC096140. Taxonomy (NCBI): domain Bacteria; kingdom Bacillati; phylum Actinomycetota; class Actinomycetes; order Kitasatosporales; family Streptomycetaceae; genus Kitasatospora; species Kitasatospora sp. NPDC096140. The sequence goes on along the minus strand of NZ_JBEOUW010000004.1, from coordinate 175,790 downwards.
GCGCTGCAGGCGAAGGACACCAGGGTGGTCTCCCCGGACGGCTACGACATGGACGGCCAGGTCTCCTCGGCCTACGACCTGTCGCTGTTCGCCCGGGCCGGCCTGCGCAACACGGACTTCCGGATGTACTGCGCCACCCGGGACGCGATGTTCCCGGGCGCCGTGGACAAGAACACCGGCCAGCGCGGCAGCTTCGGGATCGCCAACACCGACCGGCTGCTGGGCAAGTACCCCGGGCTGATCGGGGTGAAGAACGGCACCACCACCAACGCCGGCTCGACCTTCGTCGGCGCCGCCGAGCGCGACGGCCGCACCCTGCTGGTGACGGTGATGCACCCGGCGAGCTACCAGAAGGTGTACGACGAGACGGCCGCCCTGCTGGACTGGGGCTTCGCCGCGGCCGGCAAGGTCCAGCCGGTCGGCAAGCTGGTCGACGAGGCCCCGCCCGGCGGCGACGAGCCGACTGGCCAGGCCGGCGGCACGGCCGGCACGCCCGCGCCGCCGCCGCACCCCTCCCCCACCGCCGCCGCGCCCGCCGCGGCCCCCGCGCCGGCCGGGGACGACGGGCTCGGCCTCGTCGGCTGGGCGGCCGTCGTGGTGGCCGGGGCCGGGGCCGGGTACGGCGCTCTGGTCCTGCGACGGCGCCGCTCCGCCGGCTGACCACCCGTCGGACGGCCCGGCCCGGCCTCAGTCCCGGGGCCGGGCCCCGCCGTTCCCGGCGGCCTTCTCCGCCTGCGCCCGGGCCTTCCCGGCCCGGGCCTCGGCCCGCTCCTCGGCCTGCGCCTGCGCCTTGTCGGCCGCCTCCAGCAGCGCCCGTCCGTGCGCCCTGGTCCGTTCCCGGGCGGCCTCCGGGTCGGCCGTCGCCGTCCAGGCCACGCAGTACATCAGCAGCCGGCAGACGAAGTTGATCCACAGCAGCAGCGCGACCGGGGTGGCGAAGGCCCCGTACAGGCTCCGCCCGGCGACCGAGCCGAGGTAGGAGGCGAGCAGGATCTTCAGCAGTTCGAAGCCGACCGCGCCGATCAGCGCGCCCCGCAGGACGTCCCGGCGGCGCTGGCCGGTGATCCCGGGGAACGGCGCCAGCAGGTAGGCGAACAGCAGGGTGTCGCACCCTATGGCGATCAGCACGCCGACGCCGGTCAGCAGGTAGCCGCTGCCGAGGCCGATCGCCTCGGCGATCCGCCCGGCCAGGGTCGTCCCGGCGGCGGAGGCGGCGAGGGAGAACAGCGACACCAGGCCGAGGCCGCCCAGCACCACGACGTCCCAGGCCTTGCGCAGCACCGCGTTGCCCTCGTCGTCGGGCAGCTGCCACAGGTCCCGGATCGAGGTGCGCATGGTGTCCACCCAGCCGAGCCCGGAGATCAGCAGCAGCGCCCCGCTGACCAGTCCGACCGTGCCCGCGCTGGCCACCAGGGACGGCAGGTCGAGCGCGTCCGAGATGCCCGGCAACTGGTCGGAGATGCGCTCCTGCAGGTCGTGCACCCGGCTGTCGCTGAGGGTCGCGACGGCGATCGCCAGGCCCACCGTGAGCAGCGGGAACAGGGCCAGGAAGCCGAAGAAGGTGACGGCGCCGGCCAGCCGGTTGCCGCGGGCCGCGGAGAAGTACTCGTACACCCGGTACGCCCGGGTGCGCAGCACCCTGGAGACGAGCGGGCCGATGACCGGAAGGCGGGTCAGGAAGTCCACCCGACCGGTTATACCGGCCCGTCCCCCGAACGGCCGTCAGGCACGGGGCCGGCTCGGGGTTTCCGGGTGTTCCGGATGCCGTGGGTGTCCCGGATGCCCCGGATGTCCCGGCTCTACCGCCTGACCAGCCGGCGGGCCTTGGCCACCGCGCGGACGGCCTGGTAGGCGGCGTAGCGGCCGTTGCCGAGCAGTTCGGTGCGCAGGCCGTCCACGCCGGCCGGCGGGCGGTAGCCGGCCGGACGCAGCCGGGCGCAGTGCGCGGCTGCGCGGCGGAAGTACTCGCGGCGGTCGCCGGGCGGGACCCTCCCGGGCTTGGAGACCACGGTGTTGAGGTGGTGCAGCATCCGGCCGTAGACGACCGGGCGCCAGTGGTCCAGGTCGGGGCGGCGGTCGAGGAAGGCGAAGACCAGGTCGTACTGGGCGAAGACGTCGAAGTGCTTGCGGCTGGCGGTCGCCAGGATGTTGCCGCCCTCCTGGCGCTGGCGGTAGTGCACGCCGACCAGGTCGAGCAGGGTGATCCGGCCCGCGGCGAGCAGCGCCGGGTACGTCCAGGGGGTGTCCTCGTAGTAGCCGGCCGGGAAGACCAGCTGCTGCGCGGTGATGAAGTCGCGGCGGTAGGCCTTGTTCCAGACGACCTGGAGCAGGTCGAGCAGGTCGGGGCGGGCGTCGAGGTCGAAGACGTCCGGGGAGGCGGCGCCGAAGACGTGCGCGGAGGCGGCCCGGGTGATCCGGCCGTCGGCGTACGTGCGGGCGTAGTCGTAGACCAGGACGTCCGGGTCGTCGGTGGCGGTGAGCCGCTCGTCGACGGCCTTGAGCAGGCCCGGGGTGAGGGTGTCGTCGCTGTCGAGGAAGACCACGTAGTCCCCGCCGGCGACCTCCAGGCCGGCGTTGCGGGCCCGGCCGAGGCCGACGTTCTCCGGCAGGTGCAGCACCCGGACCCGGGGGTCGGCCGCAGCGGCCTCGTCCAGCATCGCTCCGCAGCCGTCCGGGGAGCGGTCGTCCACCGCGATCAGTTCGAAGTCGGGCCCGTCCTGGCCGAGGACCGAGTCGAGGCACTCGGCGAGGTAGTCCTGGACCTGGTACACGGGGACGATGACGCTGAAGCGGGGCACGGGGCCCAGCGTAGTGGCCCCCGGGGAGGCCCCGGCCCCGGAGGTAGGATCGGGACGCACGTACGCACCGTTCGAAGTGCGGTCAGGCCCCCAACGGGCTGCCTCGCTCCTTCCCCAGAAAGGCCTGCGTAGCCGATGGCTCCCCGCCTCTCCATCGTCGTTCCGATCTACAACGTCGAGCGTTATCTCGTCGAGTGCCTCGACTCGATCGCCGCCCAGACCTTCACGGACTTCGAGTGCGTCATGGTCGACGACGGGTCGAAGGACGACAGCGCGGCGCTCGCCGAGGCGTACGCGGCCAAGGACTCGCGTTTCCGGCTGGTCCGCCAGGTGAACAAGGGCCTCGGCGCGGCCCGCAACACCGGTATCCGGCACATCGACCCGGACGCCGAGTTCCTGTGCTTCGTGGACAGCGACGACTCGATGCCGCCGAGCGCGTACGAGCTGATGATCAACACGCTGGAGGAGACCGGCTCGGACTTCTGCACCGGCAACGTGCTGCGTTTCCGTGCCGTGGGCTACTACCAGTCCGGCGGTCACGTGAAGCCGTTCAAGGAGACCAGGCTCAAGACCCACATCACCGAGGTCCCGGCGCTGGTCACCGACCGCACCGCGTGGAACAAGGTGTACCGCCGCTCGTTCTTCGACGCGGCCGACCTGCTCTACCCCGAGGGCATCCTGTACGAGGACGCGCCGGTCAGCGTCCCGCACCACTACCTCGCCAAGAGCGTGGACGTGCTCTCCGAGCCGATCTACCACTGGCGCGAGCGCGAGGTCGGCGAGATGTCGATCACGCAGATGCGCACCAACCCGAAGGGCCTGATCGACCGCGTCGCCTCGGTCGAGCTGGTTCGCGGCTGGCTGAAGAAGCAGACCGAGCCGCGCTTCGCCCAGTACCTGCAGTCCTACGACGAGAACACCCTCGTCGAGGAGATCCCGATGTTCTTCTGGTCCGTCGTGGACGGCGACAAGGAGTACCGGGACGCCTACGTCCAGCACGTCAGCCGGCTGCTCCGGGCGATCGGCCCCGAGCAGGTCCGCAAGCTGCGCGCGCCGCTGCGGCTGAAGTTCCACCTGACCCTCGCGGGCCGGGTGGACGAGCTGGTCGAGCAGATCAAGTACGAGGGCGAGAGCGGCGGCGGCGTCCAGGCGCGCGGTCTGCTGCGCCCGTACGCCGACTACCCGTTCCTGCGCGGCGGGCGCAAGAGCGTGCCGTCCGGCGTGCTCAAGCTGGACAACTCGCTGGTCATGCGCAGCCGGCTGTACGAGAGCGCCTGGGTGGGCGGGAAGCTGCAGCTGACCGGGCACGCGTACCCGGAGCAGCTGGGCGCGGCCAACAAGCACGACATGGTCCGCACCCTGGTGGTGCGCGAGACCAAGGGCCGCCGGGTGCTCGCGGTCCCGATGAAGACCACGTACAGCCCCGAGGCCACCGCGAGCTGCAACCACGACCTGTACAGCTGCGACTGGTCCGGCTTCACCGTCTCGCTCGACCCGAAGAAGCTCAAGCACCGCGGCCAGTGGAAGGACGGCCACTGGCGCCTCCTGGTCGCCGGTGCGGGCAAGGGCGGGGTGTACAAGGGCCGGATCTCGGCCGGCTGGAGCGACACCGCGCAGTACGTGCCGTCGCACTGGGTCGAGCCGGACGTGCGGATCGTGCCGTGGGTCCGGGACAACTTCGTCTTCCTGCGGGTGGAGACGGTCAAGGCGCGGGTGACCGGCCTGGCCGCGCACGCCGGCCGGGTGGAGGTCTCGGGCGCGGCCCGCTCCGGCCCGAGCTTCGCCGGGGCGCTGCTGCGGCTCACCCACGTCGAGTCGGACCGCACCGTGGACGTCCCGCTGGAGCTGGGCGCGCCGGTCGGCTCGTTGCAGCCCTTCACCGCCTCCTTCCCGACCGCCGAGCTGACCGCCGTCCGCGAGGCCTGGGCCGAGCTGGACCCGATCGCCGACGAGCGCGCCCGCGACCGCTGGGACACCGCGCTGCTGCTGGCCGACGGCAGTGTCGTCCCGGTGGCCTGGGACGAGCGCAACGCGCCCGAGCAGCTGCACGTGCCGCTGAACCCGCAGGCCCCGGCCGGCCTGCGCCGCTCGCTCTACTCCAAGCCCTCCCCGGGCGGCTACCTGCAGTTCTCCGACCAGCTGCTGCAGCCGCTGGTGGACGAGGTGTCCGCGCGCGGCGCCGACGGCTTCCTGCTCAGCGGCTCGTTCCCGCTGCCCGGCGCGCACCGCTGGGAGCTGGTGGTCCGTCACCACTGGCGCGAGGAGGAGCACGTCTATCCGGTGGAGATCTCGGAGGGCCGCTTCCGCACCGCGCTGCCCGCCGTGCCGACGGCCTCCTTCGCCGGCCGGGTGCCGTTCGCCAAGGGCACCTGGGACGTCTACTTCCGCCAGGTCGGCGCGCCGGTCGAGAAGCTGTCCGACGCCTCCGCGCAGGTGACCCCGGTCTGCTTCGCCGCGCTGCCGCTGGAGGTGGAGTCCCGCGGCAAGCGGATCGTGCTGGAGCGCCGCTACCACGACGGCCTGTCGCTGGAGTCGCACGCGGCGCTGCTGCCCGAGGAGCGGTCCGGCTACCGCCAGCGCCAGCTGCGCAGCGCGGACTACCCGGCCGCCCGTCGGCTTCCGGTGCGCGACACGGTGCTGTACAACGCCGGCAACGGCAGCATGTACGCCGACTCGCCGCGGGCCGTCCACGAGGAGCTGGTCCGCCGCGGCCTGGCGCTGGAGCACCTGTGGGGCAGCGACGACATGCAGGTCGAGCTGCCGCAGAGCGCGACGGCCGTCCGGCTGTGGAGCCCGGAGTGGTTCGAGGCGCTGGCGACCGCCAAGTACATCGTCACCAGCACCCACCTGCCCGACTTCTTCGTCCGCCGCCCCGGCCAGGTGGTCCTGCAGACCTGGCAGGGCACCCCGCTGAAGCAGGTCGGCTTCGACTTCGAGAAGGTCTGGTTCACCGACTCCAACTACCTCAAGGGCCTGGCCCGGGAGGTGCCGAACTGGAACCTGCTGGTGGCGGGCAACCGCTGGTCGGCTCCGGTGCTGCGGCGTGCCTTCGACTTCAAGGGCGAGATCCTGGAGAGCGGTGCGCCCCGCAACGACCTGCTGTTCGCGGCCGACCGGGAGAAGACCGCCGAGCAGGTCCGGGAGCGGCTCGGCCTGCCCGAGGGCAAGAAGGTCGTGCTCTACGCGCCGACCTGGCGCGAGGACCGTCGCCGGCCGCAGGGCGGCTACCAGATCGACCTGCGGATCGACCTGGAGGCGGCCAAGGCCGCGCTCGGCGACGACCAGGTGCTGCTGGTGCGCCGGCACAACGTGATGTGCGGCCAGATCCCGGGCGCCGGCAACGGCTACATCTGGGACGTCGGCAGCTACCCCGACATGGCGGAGCTGCTGCTGATCGCCGACGTGCTGGTGACCGACTACTCGGCGAGCGTGTTCGACTTCGCGTCGACCGGCAAGCCGATGTTCTTCTTCACCCACGACCTGGAGCACTACCGGGACAACCTGCGCGGATTCAGCCTGGACTTCGAGGCCGAGGCGCCCGGCCCGCTGCTGGCCACCTCCGAGGAGCTGGTCGCCGCGCTCGGCCGGATGGACGAGGTCGCCGCCGAGTACGCGGACAAGGCCGCCGCGTTCCGTGAGGCGTACTGCGACCTGGACGACGGCCAGGCCGCCGCCCGGGTGGTCGACGCGATGCTCCGTACGGAGTAGCCACCGCGAACGGTCCTGGAGGGGGGGGGGCCCCCCCCCGCCGGGGGGGGGGCCCCGAGTGTA